>CANODN010000062.1 GCA_947564765.1 uncultured Roseburia sp.
CACAGCCCTAACAGTTGCCGCTGTCGGGGCTTTTTTCTTCTCCGTTGGTGTTGCATCTTTTTTTGTTTCATAATGCCTCCAGGATGTAGTGCATGTCTTTGGGTTTCTTTTCAGATGTTGGAACATACTGTTATTTCCGATCGGATAATCCAAGAAGATAATCCATGGAAACGTGATAGTATTTTGCGAGTGTGATCGCATAGGAAATCGGAATTTCCCGGATTCCTTTTTCATATCTGCGGTATACTTCCCGCTTGCAGTTTAAAATATCTGCAACCTGTTGCTGCGTCAGGTCATGGTCCTGACGTAAATCTGTAATTCTTTGAAAGTACATATTAGCCTCCAATTGTAAAATCCCCCTAAATTCCCCTACTTGACAATGCTATCAAACGGTGGTATGATTTATGCTGATATGCTACCATTTGGTAGCATATCAAAAGAAATAAAGCACATATAGTTTGCGTTAGAATACCGTTTCCTATGCAAAAGAAAAGAGATCGAAAATATGGCACAAAAAGAGACGAAAGCATATGTCAAAGAGAAGCTGGATTTACTGAAAAGACGAGGCCGTAAATATCTCCACAAGAAGAAAAGAAAACGAAAAAGAAAAAAGCTTCAAAAGAAAAGAGCGCTTGAAACAAGACAAATCAGAAAGATGTTTCCGGGAAAATTGCAAAAAGAACCGAAGATGAAACCAGGGAGACGAAGCAAAAACAATGTCTGGAAAGGAAAGCTTGTCCGGGCAGCTTTGATCGGCGCTTTTCTTGCAGTATTATATACCGTTGCCATGCCAAAAGTAGAAGAAGAATTTACGATAGAGGCAGGCGGGCAGCTTCCTCAAATCTCCTCATTTTTATTGAGTGAATACAACGCAGGAGCCTATTTTACGGAGGATTGGGATGAACTTCTGGATTTTCATACCGTAGCAGCTTACGACATTGGCATTACGATACGGGGAAAAGAATATCATTCTGTTTTACATGTAACAGATACAATAGAGCCTAAAGTGCAGACAAAAGATGCACAGGTTTATAAGGATATCGTATTACAGCCAATGGACTTTATAGAAACGATTGAAGATGAAACAAAAACAACAGCAGACTTTGAAGAGCCGCCGGATTTTTCGATGCCTGGAGAGCAGGAGGTAAAGCTTGCAGTTGCGGATGAAGGCGGCAATATTACTGTAGAGCCGGCAAAACTGGTAATCATAGAAGATCTGGAACCGCCGGTTATCAACGGAGTAGAAGAATTGACAACCACAGTCGGCGGCAGTATTTCCTATAAGAAAAATGTAACTGTTTCAGATAATTATGCCAAAGATGTATCTTTGCATATAGACAGCAGTGAGGTGGATCTGAATGCAGTGGGAAATTATACAGTGATTTACAGTGCCGAAGATGAAGTCGGAAACGTGACAAAAGAAGAAACAATCGTCCATGTAAAACCGGCAAGTGTGGAAACGGCAACCGAAGAAATGGTAAATAAAAAGGCAGACGAAATACTGGCAGGAATTGTGACTGACGATATGAGCCGGTATGAAACTGCAAAAGCAATTTTCAACTGGGTATACAAAAATGTGGGCTGGTCTGACGGAACGCCGAAAACGAACTGGATTCAGGGAGCATACCGGGGGCTTTTTAACCGGAGAGGAGACTGTTTTGTATATGCATCCACTTCAAAATGCCTTCTGACAAGAGCCGGCATTGCAAATATGGATATTGGATTTTCCAATGCAAGAAGGACGCATTACTGGAATCTGGTCGATCTGGGAGAGGGCTGGTATCATTTTGATACAACCAGGAGAACCGACGGAAGATCCTTTTTCTATTATCACGATGCAGACATCAGAGCTTATTCGAACTCCCATAACGGAAGTCATGCTTATGATGCATCACAGTATCCGGAGATTCAATAAAAGGCAGGTGGGAGATTATGCGTACGCTGGGGGTAATTGGCGGGCTTGGGCCTATGGCAACCGCTTTTTTTATACAAACAGTAATTGAAATGACGCAGGCAGACACCGATCAGGAGCATATTGAAATGATTGTATATCACTGTCCGTCTGTTCCGGACCGGACCAGTTATATTGTCGGAAAAAGCAGTGAAAATCCGATAAAACCCATGGCTGTTATTGGAAAAAGGTTAGCAGAGGCAGGAGCAGAAGTGATTGCGGTTCCATGTGTTACGGCAGCCTGTTTTTATGAGCAGTTATCCGGAAAAATTCCGATTCCGATTATCCATATTGTAGATGAAACCGCACAATATCTGACGGAACAGAAGATACATACCGTTGGTCTTATGGCGACAGACGGAACGATACAGAGCAGATTGTTTCAGGAATCCCTTCAGAAAAAAGGAATCAAAGTGATTTTGCCGAAAAAAGATGCCCAGAAGGATGTAATGCATTTGATTTATCGAAATGTAAAAGCGGGAAAAGCCATCGAAATGGATCGGTTTGAACGAGTTTCTGCGGAACTGAAAAGCGGCGGAGCCCAGGTGATTTTGTTGGGGTGTACGGAACTTTCCATGATTCGAAAAGACAGAGAGATCGGGACCGGGTATCTGGATGTGATGCAGGTTCTGGCAAAGTGTTCCGTAGAGAAATGCGGAAGTTTAAAAGAGGAGTATCGGAACTTAATTACATAAGGAAAGAGGGCAGAAACCAAAAATGGAAAATAATGTATTGTCGTATCTGGATGCAATTGTAAAGAAAGTACCAAACAAAACAGCATATGCTAACGAAAAAGAGGGATACACTTTTTTACAGGTATATGAACAGAGCAGGTCAATCGGTACATTGATCCACAAAAAAAAGATATATAAAAAGCCGGTTGTGGTATTTATGGAAAAACATCCCAAAACGATTATCGCCTTTCTCGGTGTCATTGCGGCTGGTTGTTTTTATGTTCCCATTGATGACGAGATGCCAAAGAGCAGAATTGACCGGATTCTGAATAACTGTAAACCGGATTTGATTATCTGTGATGAAAGTACAAAAGAAAAAGCAAAAAAGCTTCCTTTTCAGGGAGAGATTTGTCTGTACGACGAAATGATAAAAACAAAAGAAGATGCGGATGTGCTGAGGTGGATTCGGCAGAAAGCATTGGATACGGACCCGATCTACATTGTATTTACTTCCGGTTCCACCGGAGTGCCAAAAGGCGTAGCCGCCTGCCACCGTTCGGTTATCGATTATATCGAACAGTTATCGGAAGTTTTGCAGTTTCAGGAGGATACGGTATTTGCCAATCAGACGCCGCTGTATTTTGATGCCTGTCTGAAGGAAATCTATCCCGTATTGAAATTTGGTGCCGCCATGTATCTGGTACCTAAGAATTTATTTCTGTTTCCGGTGAAACTGGTGGAATTTTTAAATGAATATAAAATCAATACCATATGCTGGGTTGTTTCTGCACTGACCATGCTATCTGCATTTGGAACATTTCAGATTGTAAAGCCAAAATATTTGCGGACGGTTGCCTTTGGCAGTGAAGTATTTCCTATAAAACAGTTTCGGATTTGGAGGGAAACGCTGCCGGAAGTATCCTTTACCAATCTCTACGGACCGACGGAGGGAACCGGTATGTGCTGTTATTATCATGTGGAGCGGCCGCTGGAAGAAAACGAAGCAATACCCATTGGCAGACCTTTTCAAAATACGGAAATTCTGCTTTTGGACAGGGAAAACAAGCCGTCAGAAGAAGGAGAAATCTGCATCAGGGGAACTTCAGTGACGCTGGGATATTACAATGATCCGGAAAAAACAGCGGAGGTATTTGTACAAAATCCTCTTAACACAGCATATCCGGAGATTATATACCGAACGGGAGATATCGGAAGATACAATGACTATGGAGAACTTGTTTTTGTCTCCAGGAAAGACAATCAGATTAAGCATATGGGGCACCGCATCGAACTGGGCGAGATCGAGGCAAATGTCAGTCAGATTGCAGAAATCAAATTGTGTGCATGCATCTATGAAGAAGAGAAAGGAAAGATCGTATTGTATTACGTGGGAGAGATTGCAGAAAAAGATGTAATCCTGCAGCTGAAATACAAGCTTCCGCGCTATATGATGCCGAACCATGTGATGCAGTTAGAAGAAATGCCATTCACCGCGAATGGAAAAATGGATCGCGTTTTATTAAAAAATAAATACAAAGGAGAGAAAAAGTATGGAAGATCTGAAACGTAAATTATTGGAGATATTAGGAGAGATGCATCCGGATGTGGATTTTGAGAGCTGCAGTGCTCTGGTGGATCAGAAGGTACTGGATTCCTTCGATATCGTCACATTGATTTCAGAGATTAATGATGAATTTGATGTAGTGATTTCAGCAGATAAGATCATTCCGGAAAATTTCAATTCTGTGGATGCTTTATGCAGGATGATTTTTAGGATTATGGAAGAAAATGAGTAGTTATCAGTCGTAGAGAGAACCGTAACGAACAGAATGCAAAAGGGAGAAAAGAGAATGAAATTCATGCAAAAGAGAGAAAAAATATCCCATGGAAAAGGGAAAGGAATGTTAAGTGTCGGAATATTATGTCTTTGTCTGCTGGCAGGCTGCGGCAAAAAAGAGGAATCCGCACCTGCCGTCGGCGCAGAAACAGATGCTGTCGAAACAGAGGAGATGAGGGGTGCGGCAGAGGAAAATGTGAAGGAGGCAGAAACGGAAGAGACAAAAGATATAAAAGAGACAGGATATGTGTTTGAAAGCAATGGCGTAAAGCTTACGGTGGATATGAATATGGAAGGAATATTGGATCGGCTGGGAGAGCCAAACAGTTCTTATGAACAGCCAAGCTGCGCTGCCCAGGGAATTGCCAAAATATATACCTATTCCGGATTTGAAATTGAAACCTATCCGGACGGAGATGCAGATCTCATCGCCTGTATTGTTTTAAAGGACGACAGTGTGGCTACATCGGAGGGCATTGATTTATCCATGACAAAAGAAGATATTATCGCTGCATATGGTCTTGATTATGAAGAATCAGAAACAAGCATGGTTTATGAAAAAGACGGTACAAAACTTTGTTTTATTTTAGACGGAGAGGATATTTCTTCTATTGAATATGATTCGCCTGTTTTAAATTAGGGAGCCTGTTATGTTTTTTACATCATATGAGTTTATCGGGTTTATCGCCGCACTGTTTTTGCTGTACTACCGTATACCTAAGAAATATCAGTGGATGCTTTTGCTGGCGGCAAGTTATGTTTTTTATTTTATGGCAGGAGCGGATGCTCTGATTTATATTCTGGTAACAACGGTAACTACGTTTTTTACGGCTTGCAAAATTGAGGAAAATGAAACCAGGCAGAAAATTTATTTAAAAGAGAAGAAAGAAGAACTGACCAGAGAAGAGAAAAAAGAATATAAGGACGGACAAAAAAAGATTCGGTTTCGTTGGCTGATTTTTTGCATTCTTTTGAATATCGGCATTCTGGCAGTTGTGAAATATGCGAATTTTGCCATTTCCAATGTGAATGACATCCTGGATGCAGTTGGGAAAAAACAGCAGATTTCTTATGTGACGCTGATTTTGCCTATGGGCATTTCCTTTTATACATTTCAGGCTGTGG
This sequence comes from uncultured Roseburia sp., assembly GCA_947564765.1. Lineage (GTDB taxonomy): Bacteria > Bacillota > Clostridia > Lachnospirales > Lachnospiraceae > Roseburia_B. Next base: position 5,588 of record CANODN010000062.1, read on the forward strand.
GATATTTGATTGATGTTTATCGTGGTACCTGTGCTGCCGAAAAAAAACTATTGCGGTTTGCGTTGTTTGTATCCTTTTTCCCCCAGTTGATCCAGGGCCCGATCAGCCGTTTCGGGAATTTGTCAAAAACGCTCTATAAAGAGCATTTTTTTGAAGGGAAAACAGTTGCCTATGGACTGCAGCGGATGCTATGGGGATATTTTAAGAAAATGGTCATTGCAGACCGGATTCTGGCAGGAGTGAATACCATTATCTGCGATACCTCAACTTACAACGGCGCATACATATTTGTGGGAATGATTTTTTATACCATAGAGTTATATGCGGATTTTACCGGAGGAATTGATATTACGATTGGTATTGCGGAAACCATGGGTATTCAGATGGAAGAAAACTTTATCCGGCCTTATTTTTCAAAATCTCTGAAGGAATACTGGCAAAGGTGGCATATTTCCATGAGCAGCTGGTTTCGGGACTATATTTTTTATCCGGTTTCCGTCTGTAAGCCTATGCTTAATTTGTTGAAATTTTCCAAAAAGCAGTTGGGCGACAGGGTGGGGAAGCGTCTGCCGGTGTATGTTTCTTCCTTTCTGGTATGGCTTGCCACAGGAATCTGGCATGGAGCAAGCTGGAATTTTATTGTATGGGGATTGGCGAACTGGATCATTTTGATGATTTCAGAAGAACTGGAACCCTGGTATGAAAAATTCCATAAGCGTTTTTCGGTAAAAGGAAAAATGTCTTTTCGTCTGTTTCAGATCGGGCGTACCTTTTTGCTGATTTGTATTTTAAATTTATTTGATTGTTATACCTCTCTGGCAGACACTTTTGGGATGATACGATCGATGTTTACTGCACAAAACTGGCAGATTCTATGGGACGGTTCTCTTTTATCACTGGGATTGATGGCATTGGATTACGGAATTTTGACGGTGAGCGTGACTTCCCTTATTGCGGTAAGTCTTTTCCAGAGAAGCGGAAGTGTCAGAGATCAAATTGCCGCCAAAAGCTATCCGATTCGGTTTTGTGCCTGGTATGGATTGTTTCTTCTGGTGCTTTTGCTGGGCGTCTATGGAATTGGTTATGATGCCAGTCAGTTTATTTACAATCGGTTTTAACAGACGCATATGAAAATCGGGACAAAGGGACAGAGGAGATTTTTTTAATTATGAAACAAAAGACAGAGTATGGAAAAAAGGCAGTTCTGTCCATTGCAGCAGTGGGAATCAGTCTGTTTTTGCTGCAGAGACTGCTTGTGCCAAAATACGTGGATGATGTAGTAGAAGGGGCTTTTATCAGGGAGTATTACAAAGAAGAAAAGGATTTTGATGTTATTTTTGTGGGGGACTGCGAGGTCTATGAAAATTTTTCTCCGGCAGTTTTGTGGAGGGATTACGGAATCAACAGCTATATACGGGGAAGTGCGGAACAATATATCTGGCAGTCGTACTACATATTAGAAGATACACTGCGTTATGAGATGCCAAAGGCAGTGATTTTTAATGTGCAGTCACTGCAGTTCGAAAATGCCCAGAGCGAGGCATATAATCGGATGACATTGGAAGGGATGAAATGGTCTCCCTCTAAAGTAAATGCAATCAGGGCTTCTATGAAACCGGAAGAACAGTTTTTGGATTATGTTTTTCCTCTTCTCCGGTATCATACCAGGTGGAGCGAGCTGACGTCATCGGATTTTGCGTATCTGTTCCGGACAAAACGGGTTTCCCACAACGGATACTATATGCGTGTGGATGTGAAGCCTGCAGAAAATGTGCCGGAGGGACGGCCTTTAAAGGATTACTCCTTTGGGGAAAATGCCTGGAAATATCTGGATCTTATGAGAGAACTTTGTAAGAAAAATGACATTCAGCTGATTTTGATCAAAGCCCCCAGTCTCTATCCTCATTGGTATGACCAGTGGGATGAACAGGTGGCAGATTATGCAGGAAAATATGATCTTGCATATCTTAATTTTTTGGAACTGGCGGATGAAATCGGAATTGATTACAGTAAAGATACCTATGATGCCGGTTTGCATATGAATCTTTCCGGGGCGGAAAAGCTTTCCGGTTATCTTGGAGCTTATCTTACAGAGCAGGCAGGCATGAAAAACCGCAAAGGGGAAGAAAAGCTGTGTGAGATCTGGGAAGAAAAGCTAGAGGCATATGAGGAAGAAAAGCAGCGGCAGTATCAATTTTATGGAATAAAAGAAGATTTCAATGAACGGAGCAGCTGCGATTAGAATACACGAAAAAATAACGGAACAGGAAATAACCGGAAAGGAAGAAGGAATATGTGTGGAATTTGCGGCATTTTTAATTATAAAAACAGAACTAAGACAGAATATGAAACAATGGAAAAAATGCTGCATGCGATCAGGCACAGAGGACCGGATGAGAGCAGACTGCGGTTTTTTCCGGAAATTGCAATGGGATTTGTCCGCCTTAGCTTTATTGATTTAGAAGGCGGCATGCAGCCGGTTTCCAATGAAGATGAGACGATTTTTATGATCTGTAACGGCGAGATATACAATTATAAAAGCCTCAAAAAAGAATTAAAAGCAATGGGACATAAATTCCGCACAAAAACAGATGTGGAAGTGATCGTTCATTTATATGAAGAATATGGCATGGATTTTCCTGTGCATTTAAACGGACAGTTTGCCATTGCCTTGTATGACGACAGGAGAAAACAGCTTTTGCTGGTAAGGGATCATGTGGGGATTGCACCGTTATTCTATACAATTGCTGAGGGTAAAGTAATATTTGCCTCTGAGATCAAAGCCATACTGGAATATCCGGGCGTGGAACGAAAACTGAATCTAACAGCGGTGGATCAGCTGATGAATTTTCCGGGTATTATTTCTCCGGCTACATTTTTTAAAGGAATTTATTCTCTGGAATGCGGACATATGCTTTGTATCCGGCAGGATGCGGATATAGAAAATACCGAGTATTGGGATGTCAGATATGAGGCGGCAGAGGAGGATAAAGGGGAAGCATATTATGTAGAAACTTTAAGGGAATTGTTAAAAGATGCTATTTTTAAAAGGCTGATTGCAGACGTGCCCATTGGATTTTACATTTCCGGCGGTCTGGACAGTTCTGTAGTGGCCTGTTATATCGGCAAATACCTGATGAACAGCCGGTATTCTTTTTCGGCGGAAATCGATGCCGGAGGTTTAAATGAAAGCAGCTTTCAAAAAATCATCTGTGACTGCGTTCATTCCAAACATTACCGCATCCGGGTGTCGGAGGATGAAATATGGAATTATTTGTCTGATGTGATTTATCATGCGGAGGCGGCAGTCAAGGAGAGCTATGATGTGGCGGCATATCTTTTATCCTCTCTGGTACGGCAGTCTCCTGCCAAAGCAGTTTTAACAGGACAGGGCTCGGATGAATTTTTTTACGGATATGCAGGATATATGGTGGATCTTTTTCGGAATATGCAAAAGGGACAGATGACGAAAGAAGAGTGTGAGTCTAATGAGCGTCTCTGGGGAGATCCTTATTTTCGATATGAGAGAAATCATCCAAAAATCCGGGAAATACACAAGAAAATTTACAGTGCGGATATCCGGGGAGAAATTGATCGGTTTTGTGCATGTACAAAAAGCCCAATCAATCTGGAACGGGTAAAGGGACTTAGTTCCCAGAAGAGAAGGTCTTACATTGATTATAAGCTGCGTCTTTCCGATCATTTGCTTGGGGAACATGGAGACCGCATGTTTTTTTCCCACTCGGTAGAGGGACGTCATCCCTTACTG
>CANODN010000063.1 GCA_947564765.1 uncultured Roseburia sp.
AAAACAGGATAATCTGGTGGAACACAGGGAAGCGTCCAACCGTTTTCAGTCATTGAACGGGGAATGGGATTTCCGTTATTATGAGAGCATCTATGATCTGAAAGAAGAATTTTACAGGGAGGACAGTAAAAAGTCCCCTGACTGGGGAAAAATTCCGGTACCTTCCGTATGGCAGACACAGGGGTATGACAGGCATCAGTATACGAATGTCAGGTATCCCTTTCCGTTGGATCCGCCCTATGTACCTCATGAAAATCCATGCGGAGCTTACAGGCGTCATTTCTGGTGGAAAAGAGATGCTGCGGCACCGAAGGTATTCCTAAATTTTGAAGGTGTGGATTCCTGTTTTTATGTATGGCTGAACGGAAAGTATGTGGGATACAGCCAGGTTTCACATGCCACAAGCGAATTTGATGTGACCTCCCTGATCAGGGAAGGGGATAATCTGCTGGCTGTGCTGGTTTTGAAATGGTGTGACGGAAGTTACATGGAGGATCAGGATAAATTCCGCATATGAGAAGTCTTTCTGTTGTTCCGGTAGGACTGACAAAATACAGAGAAGGACTTTATCCTCTGAAGCCTTTTACAAAAGAAGATGCAAAAGAAGTGCTTTCTCTGATCCACAGCTGGCAGCAGTATTGTATGGATCATTATAATACCCATTTTGTACATGCAGGGGATGAATGGTATCTGCTGGCCGAAGAGGAAATTCCGCCGGAGGAAAATTATGACGGATACCTGCAGCTGGAAAACGGAGTCGGCATGATGCGTCTTTTGGAGAATGAATTTATGGATGCATTGGAAGGGGCAGAGGATGACTCTGATCGAAGGAGAAAAATTACGATTGTAACGGGAGAGCTGGCGGCTTTTCTGCTGGAACAGTTAAGCAGCCGTTTTATGGAGAAGTTTCCCCATATTAAGATAGAAGTGATTCCGATTCACAATGATTTTTTCGGAGAAAAGATTACGGTTTCCGGGCTTTTGACAGGACGGGATATCATAGCCCAGTTAAAGGGCAGGAATCTGGGAGAACGGATTTTGCTTCCCTGTAATCTTCTGCGGAGCGGGGAAGAGGTTTTTCTGGATGATGTCACCCTTGAGGAGCTTGAAAATACTTTACAAGTATCGGCAGATATTGTAAAATCAAGCGGACAAGATTTGGTATCTGCATTGCTTTGCAACGATTGAAAGCAGGAAAATATATGCAATAATAAGGAGAATGAGAAAATATGAGCAAGCCGGTTGTAGCGGTAGTAGGCCGTCCGAATGTAGGGAAATCTACGTTATTTAATGTTCTGGCAGGAGAGAGGATTGCGATCGTCAAGGATACGCCGGGCGTTACCAGAGACAGGATCTATGCAGATGCTTCCTGGCTGGATCAGAATTTTACATTGATTGATACCGGCGGAATTGAGCCGGATTCCAAAGATATTATTTTATCCCAGATGCGGGAACAGGCGCAGATTGCCATTGACACGGCTGACGTGATTCTTTTTCTGACGGATGTCAGACAGGGGCTTGTGGATGCGGACGACAAGGTGGCAGATATGCTGCGGCGTTCCAAAAAGCCGGTGATTTTAGTGGTAAATAAGGTTGACAATTTTGAAAAATACATGCCGGATGTTTATGAATTTTATAATCTGGGGATTGGGGAGCCGTTTCCTGTTTCGGCATCCTCCAAGCTTGGCATCGGAGATATGCTGGATGAGATGGTTAAATATTTCCCGAAACAGGTGGCGGAGGAAGAGGAGGATACACGTCCGAAAATTGCCATTATCGGCAAACCAAACGTAGGTAAATCCTCACTGGTAAACCGCCTGCTGGGAGAAAACCGTGTAATTGTATCCGATATCGCAGGAACGACAAGAGATGCGGTGGATACGGTGATTTCCTGGCACAAAGAAGAATATGTATTTATTGATACGGCAGGGCTGCGCAGAAAGAGCAAGGTCAAGGAGGACCTGGAGCGTTACAGTATCATTCGTGCCGTTACGGCTGTGGAGCGTGCAGATGTGACGCTTTTGGTCATTGATGCTACGGAAGGCGTAACAGAGCAGGATGCAAAGATTGCAGGAATTGCTCATGACAGGGGCAAAGGCATTGTTATTATCGTGAATAAATGGGACGCCATCGACAAGGACGATAAGACAATGAATCAGCATACGGAACGAATCCGCCAGATTCTAAGCTTTATGCCTTATGCAGAGATTATGTTTATCTCGGCTAAGACAGGACAGAGAACTGGAAAAATTTTTGAAATGATTCAAATGGTTATGGAGAATAATTCCATGCGGATTGCCACCGGTGTTTTGAATGAAATTGTGACAGAGGCAGTGGCGATGCAGCAGCCGCCCTCTGATAAAGGCAAGCGGCTGAAAATTTACTATACCACCCAGGTGGCAGTGAAACCGCCTACCTTTGTGATTTTTGTCAATGACAAGAATCTGATGCATTTTTCGTATATCCGCTATCTGGAAAACCGGATTCGTGATGCATTCGGATTTCGGGGGACTTCTTTAAAATTTATTATTCGGGAGAGAAAGGGAGACTGATGTCATGTTAATAAATCGCATCATTGTACTGGTGATCGGATATTTTTGCGGGATATTTTTGTCCGGATACGCTTACAGTAAGTCAAAACACAAAGATATTACCCAAATGGGCAGCGGAAATGCAGGAACGACCAATACGTTTCGTATGTTTGGCTGGAAGGCAGGTTTGATCACATTGCTGGGGGATGTTTCCAAACCGATTGTGGCTGTTTTGATCACATGGCTTTTGTTTCATAACAGCCAGCCGGAGGGCGTGCGCCTGCTGGAGTTGTACGCAGGTCTTGGAACGATTATCGGTCATAATCATCCCTTTTATATGAAGAATTTTAAAGGAGGCAAGGGAATCGCCTGTACCGGCGGAATGATGATTGCCTTCTGTCCCATTGAAGTGCCCATTGGACTCGGTCTGTTTATTGTTGTGACAGCTTTGACAAAATATGTGTCTTTGGGTTCGATTTTCGGTCTGATCAGTTTTTTTGTTCAGACGGTTGTGTTTGGAGAATTGGGACTTTTAAATGTAACGGACAAATACCGGATAGAGATTTATATTCTTGCAGCAGTGATTATGCTGATGGGAATCGTACGTCATCGGGAAAATATCCAACGTCTTTTAAATGGAAATGAAAATAAATTCAGTCTGAAAAAGAAAGAAGGGACAGTTTCATAATGGCAAAAACAGGAATCATCGGAGCAGGAAGCTGGGGCTGTGCGCTGGCATCGGTATTAGACCGGAACGGACATGAGGTAACGGTATGGTCCATTATCGAAGAAGAGGTTTCCATGCTGAGGGAATGTCACGAACATAAGGATAAGCTTCCGGGAGTAACATTATCGGAGAAGATCGTATTTACAGGCAGCCTGAAGGAAGCGGCAGAAGGGATGGATCTGATTGTTCTTGCCGTACCATCCTCTTATACGAGAAGTACGGCGAAGAAGATGGAGCCGTATATCCGGCAGAATCAGATTGTTGTCAGCGTGGCAAAGGGAATTGAAGAGGAAACACTGATGACATTGTCTGACATTATCGAGGAAGAAATCCCGGCGGCAGACGTTGCCGTTTTGTGCGGGCCAAGCCATGCAGAGGAAGTGGGAAAAGAGCTGCCAACGACTCTGGTGGCCGGAGCAAGAACGAGAAAAACCGCAGAATATATACAGAAAGTTTTTATGAACGAAGTGTTCCGCGTATATACCAGTCCGGATGTACTGGGAATGGAGCTGGGCGGAGCATTAAAAAATGTCATTGCACTGGCGGCAGGTATGGCGGACGGACTTGGTTACGGAGATAATACAAAGGCGGCCTTGATCACCAGAGGTATTACGGAAGTCGGACGGCTTGCCGTTGCTATGGGAGCAAAGGAAGAGACGATTCACGGGCTGACAGGGATCGGAGATTTGATCGTTACCTGTGCCAGCAGGCATTCCAGAAACCGGAAGGCCGGAATGTTAATGGGAGAGGGGTATACCATGCAGCAGGCCATGGATGAAGTGAAAATGGTAGTGGAGGGTGTCTATTCCGCAAAGGCGGCGATTGCCTTGGGCGAAAAATATCAGATATCCATGCCGATTATTGAACAGGTTAACCGGGTGTTGTTTGAAAATAAGCCGGCAAAGGATGCCGTAAAGGAGCTTATGCTGCGGGATAAAAAGACAGAACACACCACACTAGAATGGGAGTAAGGATAAAATGGAAACGATTCGGATCAAATATTTTTCGGAGGATATCGAGAGACTTTGTTATATCGACGGCAAATCCGACTGGATCGATCTTCGGGCGTCGGAAGCCGTGACATTAAAGGCAGGAGATTTTGCGCTGATTCCCTTAGGAGTTGCAATGCAGCTTCCGAAGGGGTATGAGGGACATCTGGTGCCAAGAAGCTCTACCTTTAAAAATTACGGGATCTTACAGACGAACAGCTGCGGGATTATTGACGGTTCCTATTGCGGAGATGAGGATATGTGGCGGATGCCGGTCTATGCAACAAGAGATACCGTAATCGAAAAAAATGACAGGATCTGTCAGTTTCGTATTGTAAAAAATCAGCCGGAGATCGTATTTGAGGAATGTACGAATCTGGAAAATACAAGCCGGGGCGGTTTCGGCAGTACGGGAAGGCAATAGGATACGCAAGGATAAAGGAGTAATTACCATGGCGTTTGCTCATTTGCATGTGCATACGGAGTACAGTCTTTTGGACGGCTCCAATAAAATAAAAGAATATGTTGCAAGAGTGAAGGAACTGGGCATGACGGCGGCGGCGATCACAGACCATGGTGTAATGTATGGTGTGATTGATTTTTATAAAGCTGCCAAAGAGGCAGGGATCAACCCGGTTTTAGGCTGTGAGGTATATGTTGCGCCCAATTCCCGTTTTGACAGGGAGACGGTGCACGGTGAGGACCGGTATTATCATCTGGTGCTTTTGGCGGAAAACGATACGGGCTACAGTAATCTGGTCAAGATCGTGTCCAAAGGATTTGTAGACGGCTATTATTACAAGCCCAGAGTAGATATGGAGGTATTAAGAACCTATCATGAGGGAATCATTGCACTAAGCGCCTGTCTGGCTGGAGAGGTACAGCGTTATCTGGTGCGGGGATTTTATGAAGAGGCAAAGGAGACGGCGTTTAAGTATCAGGAATGCTTTGGAGAGGGAAATTTCTTTCTGGAGCTGCAGGATCATGGGATTTCCCAGCAGCAAATGGTAAATCAGCAGCTGATGCGTCTTTCGAAGGATACAGGAATCGGACTGGTGGCTACCAATGATGTACATTATACTTATGAGAAGGATGCCGAGCCTCATGATATTCTGCTTTGTCTCCAGACAGGAAAGAAGCTAAGCGACGAGAACCGTATGCGCTACGAGGGCGGACAGTATTATGTCAAGTCAGAGGAAGAGATGAAAACGCTCTTTCCCTATGCCTTGGAAGCCATAGAAAATACCCAGAGGATTGCAGACCGCTGCCATGTGGAAATTGAATTCGGTGTAACTAAGCTGCCGGATTTTCCAGTGCCGGAAGGATTTACAACGTATGAGTATTTGAGAAAACTTTGCTATGACGGATTAAAAGAACGGTATGCGGATCTGACAGAGGAACTGACAGAACGTCTGGAATATGAGCTTGGCGTAATCAAGAATATGGGTTATGTGGAATATTTCCTGATTGTATGGGATTATATCCGGTTTGCAAGGGAGAAAGGCATTATAGTCGGCCCTGGCAGAGGAAGCGCGGCAGGCAGCCTTGTTTCCTATACAACGGGGATTACCAATATCGATCCTATCCCCTATAACCTGATTTTTGAGCGTTTTTTAAATCCCGAACGTATTTCCATGCCTGATATCGATGTGGATTTCTGCTTTGAGCGAAGGCAGGAGGTCATCGATTACGTGATCGAAAAATACGGCAAAGAATGCGTTACCCAGATTGTTACCTTTGGTACGCTGGCTGCAAGAGGCGTTATACGGGATGTGGGCCGGGTTATGGATCTTCCCTATGCATTTGTGGATACCATTGCCAAAAGTATTCCCAATGAACCGGGAATTACCATTGAAAAAGCCCTTAAGATGAATCCGGAGCTTCGGGGCAGATACGAAAGTGATGAAAGTATAAGACGATTGATCGATATGTCAAAGCGGTTAGAAGGCCTGCCCCGCCATTCTTCTACCCATGCGGCAGGCGTCGTGATTTCCCAGAAGCCTATGGAAGAATATGTGCCTCTTTGTCTTGGGATCGACGGTATGGTCACCACGCAGTTCACAATGACTACCATTGAAGAGCTGGGGCTTTTGAAAATGGATTTTCTGGGACTGAGGACACTGACGGTAATCAAAAATGCAGTGGAAATGGCAGAAAAGAACCATGGTGTTACTATTGATATTGACCATGTTGATTTTAATGACCAGGCGGTATTGGAAGCTCTCGGCACGGGGAAAACAGACGGGGTGTTCCAGCTGGAAAGCGCCGGGATGAAGAATTTCATGAAGGAATTAAAGCCGAAAAGCCTGGAGGATATCATTGCAGGGATTGCTCTCTACCGTCCGGGACCTATGGATTTTATTCCTGCCTATATCCGGGGCAAAAATCAGTCCGGACAGATTACCTATGACTGTCCCCAGCTGAAACCCATTTTAGAACCGACCTACGGCTGTATCGTCTATCAGGAGCAGGTGATGCAGATCGTGCGGGATCTGGCAGGATATACGTTAGGGCGAAGCGATCTGGTACGCCGTGCCATGTCGAAAAAAAAGCAGTCTGTTATGGAACAGGAGCGTAAAAATTTTGTTTACGGCAATGAAGCGGAGGGGGTACCCGGTTGTCTGGCAAAGGGAATTGACGAAAAGACCGCGAACAAAATTTTTGACGAGATGATCGATTTTGCCAAATATGCATTTAACAAATCCCATGCGGCGGCTTATGCAGTAGTGGCATATCAGACTGCCTATTTGAAGTATTATTATCCCATTGAATTTATGGCGGCGCTGATGACCTCGGTACAGGATCATGTCACAAAGGTTTCCGAATATATTTTGACCTGCAGGAGAATGGGAATTTCCATTCTGCCTCCGGATATCAACGAGGGAGAAAGCGGTTTTTCCGTTTCGGGAGGCGGCATCCGCTATGGTCTTTCTGCGATTAAGAGCGTCGGACGTCCTGTGATCGAGACCATTCTGGAGGAAAGGCGCATCAGAGGAAAATTTTCTTCGTTAAAGGATTTTCTTACCAGAATGAGCGGCGGAGAAATAAATAAACGAGCTGTGGAGAATTTTATCAAAGCAGGTGCCCTTGATGGACTTGCAGGAACCAGAAAGCAGAAGATGTTTTCCTATATCGGAATTATGGACGGCATCAGCCAGGAAAAGAAAAGCTCCATGGAAGGACAGATGAGCCTGTTTGATCTTGTTCCGAAGGAGGAACGGAAGGCATATGAAACCGCTATGCCGGATGTAGGCGAATATGATAAAGAGACGCTTCTTGGTTTCGAAAAAGAGGTGCTCGGCGTTTATATCAGCGGGCATCCCCTGGAGGAATATGAGGGACGATGGCGGAAAAATATAACGGCAACGACAGCTGATTTTCTGTTGGATGAAGATACCGGAGAGACAAAAGTAAAAGACAAAGAAATGGTTACCATTGGCGGTATGATTACAGACAAAACCATGAAATATACCAGAAACAATCAGGCAATGGCGTTTTTGACGATAGAAGATCTTTTAGGCACGGTAGAAGTTGTGGTTTTTCCCAGGAATTATGAAAAGGATCAGGCTTTGATGCAGGAAGAAGCCAAAGTATTTATCCGGGGCAGAGCCAATGTGGAGGAAGAAAAAAACGGCAAGGTAATCTGTGAAAAAATTTATTCCTTTGAGGATGCGAAAAGAGAGCTTTGGATACAGTTTGCGGATAAAAAGGAATTTGAAAAAAAGGAGCAGGAGCTGTACGGGCTGCTTATGGATTCGGACGGAGAAGATGGGGTGGTCATATATCTGGCGGAAGAAAAAGCGATGAAACGGCTTTCGGCAGCCAGGAATGTAGCGGTTGATGAAAAACTGCTCCACAGTTTGTCTGAGAATTTCGGGGAAAAGAATATAAAAGTTGTAGAAAAGGCTATTGAAAAGAAGCGGTAAAGATATTAAAATAAAATTAATTGAGATGAATTGGAAGCGGAGTATAAATACAGGAGGGATTGTTCTATGGCAAAAGAGATGAAAACAATAGGCGTATTGACCAGCGGCGGCGATGCTCCGGGAATGAATGCTGCGATCCGTGCGGTTGTCCGGGAGGGACTTGGAAAAGGCTTGAAAGTAAAAGGCATCAAGAGAGGATATGCAGGTCTCCTTTCCGATGAGATTATTGATATGGAAGCAAGAGATGTATCGGATACGATCCAGCGGGGCGGTACGATTTTACAGACAGCGCGCTGCGTGGAATTTACCACAGAGGAAGGCCAGCAGAAGGGAGCCGAAATCTGCAAGAAGAACGGAATTGACGGCGTGATTGTAATCGGCGGAGACGGTTCCTTCCGGGGAGCGCAGAAGCTGGCAGCTCTTGGCGTGAATACCGTCGGCGTGCCGGGAACCATTGATCTCGATATTTCCTGTTCGGAATATACCATTGGATTTGATACGGCGGTAAACACAGCCATGGAAGCCATTGATAAGGTACGTGATACCTCAACTTCCCATGAAAGGTGCAGTATTATTGAAGTAATGGGAAGGGGAGCCGGTTATATTGCTCTTTGGACCGGTATTGCAAACGGAGCGGAGGATATTCTTCTGCCGGAGCGGTATGATTTTGACGAGCAGAAGCTGGTAAATCACATTATCGAGAACAGGAAGCGGGGCAAGCAGCATCATATTATTATCAATGCCGAAGGAATCGGCCATTCCGTCAGCATGGCGAAACGGATTGAAGCGGCAACGGGAATTGAGACAAGAGCGACGATCCTGGGACACATGCAGCGCGGCGGCAGTCCTACCTGTAAAGACCGGGTATATGCATCCATTATGGGGGCTTATGCAGTGAATCTGCTCTGTCAGGGTAAGACCAACCGTGTAGTGGCATACAAAAACGGTGATTTTGTAGATTTTGATATTGATGAAGCGCTGGCAATGAACAAAGGCATTCCGGAATACCAGTTTGAAGTATGTAAGAATCTTTCTATTTAAATTTCTTGTATTTTAAAAAAGCATATGCTATAATATCCCAATGACTGCAGCGAAGGAGGAAACAGTTAGAATGAGCGTACAGGTAGAAACTTTAGAGAAGAATA
>CANODN010000064.1 GCA_947564765.1 uncultured Roseburia sp.
ATTTATTATGAACAAGGTGGTTAAATTTGGCGGAAGTTCACTTGCCAGCGCAGAAGCAATCAAAGCAACTGTAAAAGAGAAGATGGAATTATTCGGCTCTGTAAATAAGGCTTAAGTAATATTTACCAAAAAACTTTTTGAAACAGAAGAAAAGTTGTTTGAATTTCCTATTGTATTTTTGATTTTTTTGATGTATCTTAATATCAAGTAAATCAGATGAGTAGAGATGAACAAGGGTGTTCCACTAGCTGGAATACCCTTTTTTCACGCAGAAAGGATGAGAAGTATGGAAAAGAGCACAGAATATTACAATGTAGCGGATATTTTCGGAGAAAACGTTTTTAATGATTCTGTTATGCAGGAGCGTCTGCCCAAGAAAGTATATCAGAAATTAAAACAAACCCTTCGGGAAGGCAAAGAACTGGATCTTGCCACTGCAGACGTCATTGCCCATGAGATGAAGGAATGGGCGATTGAAAAGGGCGCGACGCATTATACCCATTGGTTTCAGCCGATGACCGGTGTAACAGCGGAAAAGCATGATTCCTTTATCACGGCGCCTATGGAAAACGGAAAAGTGCTGATGAGCTTTTCCGGAAAGGAATTAATCAAAGGAGAGCCGGACGCATCGTCTTTCCCCTCCGGCGGACTTCGGGCTACTTTTGAGGCAAGAGGATATACGGCATGGGATTGTACGTCGCCGGCCTTTGTCAGACAGGATGCCGCAGGAGCAACCCTTTGTATTCCTACTGCGTTCTGTTCTTATACAGGAGAGGCTCTGGATCAGAAAACACCCCTTCTGCGTTCCATGGAGGCGGTCAACAATCAGGCCCTTCGTCTGATCCGTCTGTTTGGAAATACCACTTCCAAAAAAGTAACGGCGTCAGTAGGACCGGAGCAGGAATACTTTATTGTAGACAGAGAGAAATATTTAAAGAGAAAAGATCTGATTTTTACAGGCCGTACTTTATTCGGCGCAATGCCTCCTAAGGGACAGGAAATGGATGACCATTATTTCGGCGCAATCCGCGAGCGGATTGCGGCATATATGCGAGACGTCAACAAAGAGCTGTGGAAGCTTGGCGTGTCCGCCAAAACCCAGCATAACGAGGTAGCTCCGGCACAGCATGAGCTGGCACCTATTTATGCCTCGGCCAATGTTGCGGCAGACCATAACCAGCTGGTAATGGAAACCTTAAAGAAGGTAGCCGGCCGCCACGGACTGCAGTGTCTGCTCCATGAGAAACCCTTTGCAGGCGTCAACGGTTCCGGTAAGCACAATAACTGGTCGATTACTACAGATGATGGCATCAACCTGTTAGATCCCGGCGTAACGCCTCATGAAAACTTCCAGTTTCTGCTGGTATTGACCTGTATGTTAAGAGCTGTGGATGTGCACGCAGATCTGCTGCGGGAATCGGCGGCAGATGTAGGCAATGACCACAGATTAGGGGCAGACGAAGCGCCGCCTGCCATTATTTCCATATTCTTAGGAGAGCAGTTAGAGGATGTACTGACACAGTTAGTCAGCACCGGAGAGGCTACCCACAGTATCAAAGGAAGTATGTTGGAAACAGGCGTTACTACCCTTCCGGATTTTATGAAGGATGCCACAGACCGGAACCGGACTTCACCCTTTGCATTTACCGGCAATAAATTTGAATTCCGTATGGTTGGTTCCCAGGATTCCATTGCTCAGTCCAATGTTGTGCTCAATACCATTGTGGCAGAAGCTTTTGCAGAGGCATGCGATGTATTAGAAAGCGCAGAGGACTTTGATGTTGCAGTACACGATCTGATTAAGAAATATGCAACGGAGCATCAGAGAATCGTATTCAACGGAAACGGATATTCCGAGGAATGGGTGAAAGAGGCCGAAAGGCGGGGACTGCCGAATATTACCTCCATGGTAGATGCGATTCCCTCTCTAAATACGCCAAAGGCTGTGAAATTGTTCGAGAAATTCGGCGTATTTACAAAAGCGGAATTGGATTCCCGTGTGGAAATCGAATACGAAACATATGCGAAAGAAATCAACATAGAAGCGAAATCTATGATTGATATTGCAGGAAAACAGATTATTCCGGCAGTGATCAAATATACAACGGCTCTGGCAAATTCCATTTCCGCTGTAAAAAATGCCTGCGGTGCAGACGTAAGCGTACAGACAGAGCTTTTAACAGAAGTATCGGATCTGCTGCTTGAGACAAAACAGGCATTAAAGAAACTGCAGGAAGTAACAGAGCAGGGAGCTGCTATGGGAGAAGGAAGAGAACAGGCCGTATTCTACAGAGATGTGGTAATGGCAGCCATGATAGATTTGCGAGCTCCTGTAGATAAATTGGAAATGATCGTAGATAAAGACATGTGGCCGATGCCGTCTTATGGCGATTTGATTTTTGAAGTATAGTTCTTTTGGGGATACTGATGTGTTATCCGCATTTACCAAAATAGATTATCCGATTTTAAATCGGGTAATCTATTTTTTTCGTCCTTTTCCAAACAGTTCTTCCGGAATCTTTTCAAAATATTTTCATTTGTCCGTTATCTTTTGTTTTAGCCTATAATCAAGCTGTCGGCTGCAGGAGTCAAAATAGAAAGGAACTGATTGAAAATGGAGAAAAAATATTTAGAATCTGCAATACTTTTTGCACGCTTATACGGAATAGCCGAAACGCTCAATCCGTGGGCGTATGTGGAGAATGAGAAATTTATTTGTATGATTAGGGAATGGACAGAGGAATATTTAAGGATGGAAAGCGAGGATATTTTAAAATTCTTTGATTTAAAAATCTTCTGATTTGTATTCTAATATTTCAGAAACAGAACATTCTAAAATTTGGCAAAGGGTGTCTAACGTCGTGGTTGTTATCGGTTTTTTATGCTTCATCCTATGGAGTGTATTGGCCGAAATTCCGTGTTTAAAAATTAAAGAATACTCTGTAATGCCTTTCTTCAAAAGAGTATCGTAAAATGGCTGATATGAAATCATATAGAAATCTCCTGTCCAATTTTTAAGAAATCATATCATGCTTTAAAATTTTTATATGACTAATATATTGACTATATTTAAAAAATTGAGTATAGTGAAAGAGAGTCTTCTTGAATATGACAAAGAAAGTGAGGATATGAAAAATGAAAAAGAAAATGATAGCAGTTCTTCTGGCATGTGCTCTGACAGTGGGAATGACAGCCGGCCCCGCAGGTCTTGTGACGGTTCGGGCAGAAGGAGAACAGGTAAAGACAACGGAGAATGGTCTTACTTATCAGGAGATAGGAGATGGCATAGGCATTACCGATTATACCGGAACTGCGACAGAGGTTGTGATTCCGGAGAGCATTGAAGGGAAAAAGGTGACGCGTATAGAACCTTCTGCTTTTATGTACTGCAGCAGTCTGATAAGCATAAGCATTCCGGCAGGGGTGACAAATATAGGCTCGTATGCTTTTCATGGCTGCAGAGGTCTGACAAGCGTGAGCATTCCGGCAGGGGTGACGTGTATAGAAAATATGACTTTTAGTGGCTGCAGCGGTCTGACAAGCGTAAGCATCCCAGAAGGAGTGACGAGTATCGGGGATCAAGCTTTTAGTGGCTGCAGCAATTTGACAAACGTGAGCATCCCAGAAGGAGTGACGAGTATCGGAAATCATGCCTTTAATGGCTGTAGCGGTCTGACAAGCGTAAGCATCCCAGAAGGAGTGACGAGTATCGGAGATTATGCTTTTATGCAATGCAGCAGTTTGACAAGTGTGAATATTTCGGCAGGGGTAACCAGTATCGGGAAAGATCTTTTTTGGGATTGCAGCAGTTTGACAAATATTTCTGTTGCAGGAGCAAACGAAGTATACAAGTCAGAAGATGGGATATTATATAATAAAGAAAAAACAATTCTGATTGCCTGTCCAGAAGGAAAAACAGGTTCTGTAGATATTCCGGCAGGGATAACGAATATTGGGGAGAAAGCTTTTAGGAGATGCAGCGGTTTAACAAGTGTGAGCATTCCGGCGGGTGTGACGAGTATCGGAGAAAGCGCTTTTGAAGACTGCTATGGTTTGACAAGCATAAGCATTCCGGAAGAGGTGATAAGTATCGGAGATTCTGCTTTTAATGGCTGCAGTAGTTTGACAAGCGTGAGCATTCCGGCAGGGGTAACAAATATCGGAACGAGAGCTTTTGGGGGATGCAGAGACATGATAAGCATTTATGTTGCAGGGGAAAACGAGACATATAAATCAGAAGATGGGGTATTGTATAACAAAGAAAAAACAATTCTGCTTGCCTGCCCGGGAGGGAAAGAGGGTTTCATGCGCATTCCGGCAGGAGTAGAGATTATTGATGAGAACGCTTTTTATGGTTGCAGCGGTCTGACAAGCGTGAGCATTCCGAAAGAGTTGACGCGCATTGTGAACTGGGTTTTTAATAGCTGCGCAAGTCTGAAAGACGTGTATTATGCCGGGAGTTTTGAACAGTGGCGCCAAATAATGATTTGGGGTGATCCGAATGATTATGGCGGTGATTCTATGGGGGAGTTTATAGACATTCATTATAATTCTGACGGACCGGAAATTGCCGAAAAAACTGCCCAGATCATTACCGCAGGCGACATTACCAAAGCCTATGGTGAGAAAGCATTTTCTCTCGGTGCAAAATCCAGCGGAGACGGAACTCTTTCCTATGCAGTGTCAAATCCGAAAGTTGCAACGGTAGACGGAACAGGAAAAGTGACAATTCATGGCTGCGGCATTACGGATATTACAATTACGGCAGCGGAAACAAACCTGTATGCTAAGGCGCAAAAAGTGATAAAGCTGACGGTTAAGCCGAAAAAAATGACACTTAAGTCCGTGAAGTCCAAGAAGAGGAAAACCGTTACGGTGAAATGGAAGAAGGATGAGACAGCCTCCGGTTATCTGATAGAATGCGCAACGGATAAAAAATTTAAAAAGAACAAGGTTCAGGCGACGATTGGCAAGAATAAAAAAGTTTCCGAGAACATGAAGAAATTAAAAGCCGGGAAGAAATATTACGTCAGGATATGCGCTTATGTAAAATCCGGCAATGTAAATGTACAGGGAGATTGGAGTAAGGTAAAGACGGTGAAAGTAAAAAAATAGAGGTGAAAAAGGGATCTTGTCATCAAAAAGCAATCGTGATAAAATAAATCCAGTGTGTAAAACGAAAATAAGAAAGAAAGGAAGAGTCAGATGAAAAAGAAAATCTCTATATTGGCATTTGTATTAACCATGATGTTCTGCATACAGCCGGTATGCGCAGCCCAGCTGCAGGAAGAAGTAGATGCGGTGGGAGCAACGGTCACTGCGATTTCTTTTGATGCAAACGGAGGAACCGGTTCCATGGCGGCTGTATCACCAGGTGATGCGGCGGTATTGCCCCGGAATACGTTTGTAAGAACAGACTTTACATTTGCAGGCTGGAATACAAAGGCAAACGGAAGCGGAAGAAGCTATGCCGATGGAGCGGCCATGTCTCAGATTCTCCAGTCGGAGAGCAAAAAAAGGATTACCCTATACGCCCAGTGGAAAATTAATACGCCGAGCCTCAAAGCTTTACAGGCGACATCCACACCGGGAACTTTAAAAGTTACTTATAACGGTGTCGGTCAGGCGAGCAGCTACGAAATACAGTATTCCACCAGCAGTAATTTCAGCAAGCCAGTGATCGTACCGGTGAAAAAGGGCAGTTCCACTGTAACCGTTACGGATTTTATGCCGGGAAAAGTGAATTATGTCCGGATACGCAGCTGCCACGAAGATACAGACAGCTATAGCGACTGGAGCAACGTACTGAGTGCGAAAACCAAAAAGGGCAAGACCATTGTGAATACCAAATCAAACTATGCTATTGAGGCAGATATTGCTTTAAGCGGCAGCGGCAGCGGATATCATGCAAAACTTGTTATGGGTACCGCAGTTTCTGCAGTTTCCTTTGGAATTCAATATGATTCCTGCGCCGTGGCGCCTTATACCGGCAAGACCATGGCATTGATTGAAAACGTAGCTTCCAATAATGCAGGCGGACAAAAATATACCAGACCGGGCAATAAGGCATTAAAACGAGGCAAGACATATCATTTGATGATGACGGTAGATAAAAAGGGAAAAGGCGCGGTATATTTAAATTATAAAAAGATCGGCAGTTTCTCAAATTCCGGACTGAAAAAAGCAGCGCCTTATTTAAGTATTGAGGCTTGTGCCAGGCTGAACGGAGATAAAGTAAAAGCAACCTTCAAAAATGTTAAATGCAAAGCAAACGGAAAATACGATCCTTCCAAACAATGGAATCAGAATTTGATTCGGCGGAATAAAGGATTAAAAAAGAAAGAAAAGAAGAATGGGGCAATCGTATTCACTGGAAAAATCAAAGGACTTCCTGCAGGAAAAGACTGGGATAGCGCATATGATTCCGTTTCTGAAAATATTATGTTTTATTAAAGAAATGTAGTTGTTTTAAAAATAGAATTATACGGAATGAGAATTGCACAGTCTCTGCTTTCAAAATAAGCAGAGACTGTGTTGCTTTTTTTATGCGATTTCTTTTAACAGATTTTGCAGAATCAGAATATGATACTCTTCATCCTGAATGATTCTTGCCAGTACAGCGTTAATGTTATCATCTTTGATCGCTTTTATATGCATTTGATACTGGTGGATTGCGGCTTTTTCAGATTCGATATCTGTCAGAATCATTTTCTGGGTATGTTCCGGAAGGGTGAGATATTCCGGCGTCCACATCCGTTTTTTTCCGTTTGGAAATTTGGCGGTAAAATCAATATTGCCGCCGGATAAAACGATCAGTTCTCCTAATTTTTGTAAATGCATCATTTCTGCCATTGCAATGCTAAGGATTGTTTTTGCCATAGGACATTTGCTGTGGGATAAGCGATTTTCATTGTTGATGTACTGAGTAATGGCAGACATTTCGGAAACGGCGCCGCAGTAATCCACGCTCAGCAGGCAGGCATATACAGGATTTGGCTCGTTTACCTGGAGCGGAGGGTATGGCAGATCCATCATAGCCGGACGCAGGCCCATAAAGCTGCATTGATTTTTTAGAGTTGTTTTTTCAGACATTTGTTTCTCCTGTTCCATTCTGAAAGAATTCTTTTTTATACTTTATGCGGCTGCTTTGCAGAGGTGTGTCACAAAGGGATGCCCAGAGAGGAGAAATGCGGCAATGCAGGTCTGTGACAGTGAGAATCCGGTTTTTTATTATTTCTATAATGTTTACAGTTTACTTGAAGAAAAGATATACAAATGATATGATAGACAATAAGCGTATAAAAAAGAATGCAGCCAAAGCTGCATTCTTAAGGGGAGAGTTTATGAAAAAGTTTTATTTGCTATCAAATGAAGTAATGAGTGGGGGAACTTCATTTGATGAATTTAGTATATCCAGAAATTGTGTTCATTTGGTGTCCTAAAAATGAAAGGTTTATGAAGAAATTCTAACATTTATTTAAAAAATTCCAAAAGGAGATATGATATGAAGTTGATTGAATATGCAAAATGCAGCACCTGTAAAAAAGCGAAAAACTGGCTGAATGCAAAGGAAATTTCCTATGAGACGCGGCCCATCAAAGAAGAAAATCCAACGGCAGAGGAATTAAAGGAGTGGCACAAAAAGAGCGGCCTTCCGCTGAAACGGTTTTTTAATACCAGCGGAAATCTTTATAAGGAACTGGGGTTAAAGGATAAGCTTGGAACCATGAGTGAGGAGGAGCAGTATCAGCTTTTGGCGACGGATGGGATGCTGGTGAAACGGCCAATTCTGATTGATGGGGATATGGTTCTGGTTGGATTTAAGGAATCGGAGTGGGAAGAGAAGATTTGATGGGATAACGATATACGATCTCATATAAAATTTTTTTGGGGGATAAAACTTCTCATAATGCAAATTATATATTTATTTCTATGCAGTTTTTCTCCTATGAAATCAGATCAGAACATTTTTCAAATAGGAATAATAATAGGAGCCATTGCAGAAATCGCAATAGCTCCTCATGTAAAAAGAAAATTCTCAAAAATTACGCCGCAATTTCTGCAGCTTTATCCTTCGCATATAACACCTTCAGCAAAATCGGTGTAAACACGCTGGAAACAATAATCAACAGAATTACCGCCGTAAAATATTCCGAAGTCAAAAGTCCGACAGATAATCCTTTCTGCGCCACAATCAAGGCAACTTCTCCTCTGGTCATCATACCTACGCCGATTTTTAAACTGTCCGGAAAAGAAAATTTACAGATTTTTGCCATAAGGCCGCATCCAATGATTTTCGTGATAAGCGCAATGATAACAAATCCGACGGAAAACAAAAGGATACTGCCGGTGAAATGGTCAATACTCGTTTTAAAACCAATGCTTGCAAAAAATATGGGGCCGAAGATCATATAAGAGCTGATCTCCATTTTCTGGTCTATGTAAGAAGAGTCCTGAATAGAGCAGAGCACAACGCCTGCCACATAAGCTCCCGTGATATCTGCAATTCCAAAATAACGCTCTGCCGCATAAGCAAAGAAGAAACACAGAGCAAGACTTAGAATCGGAATTCTTTGTGTATGAGGATACCTTTCATCCAGTTTTTTAAATATCCGGTAAACCACCATACCTACTGCAAATGCCAAAAGGAAGAAGAGCAGCGTAGAGAAGACAACGCTTGTGGGATTGGAATCCGGATTTTTAAAGCCGATGACAAAGGTCAGGACAATAATTCCAATCACATCATCAATAATCGCTGCGCTTAAAATCGTAGTACCGACTTTGCCCTTTAATTTTCCCATTTCTTTTAAAGACTGAACGGTGATGCTGACACTGGTGGCAGTCATAATCACGCCTATGAAAACCGCCATATAAAACTTTTCAGATCCCCAGGGGGCTGCTCCGTAAAAGCCCATATACAGCAGTGTACCGCCAATCAACGGAACGAAAACGCCTGCACAGGCGATCAAAAGAGCAATCGGGCCTGTTTTCATCAGTTCCTTTAAATCGGTTTCAAGACCTGCGGAGAACATCAGCAGTACAACGCCTACCTCTGCCATTTCTACCAGAAAATCAGATTGTTGTACCAATCCCAGTATGCTGGGACCGATCAAAAGCCCTGCAATAATTTCACCAACGACCTGAGGCGCTTTGCATTTTCTTGCCAGTATGCCAAATAATTTTGCAAAAACAATAATAATTGCCAGATCTTTAAAAACACCATTTTCTTTCCGTTGTTAGAATAGTCATAATGTGCTAACTTTTC
>CANODN010000065.1 GCA_947564765.1 uncultured Roseburia sp.
CCATCATTAGTTAAAAGAACATAGATCATTCGACAAAGAGAAACACCCAAAAATAATATAGAAATATACTAATATTTTTTAACAGACAATACGATATAATAGATAGGACTATATATAAATATTGGATGCAGAAAACATTTGCTTTTGCATAGCGGACCTTTTGCGTTCGGGCCATGTGTTACTGGTCACAGAAGTGGGCAGTAACTTTCTGTTGCCGGAGCATCCAAAAGGAACTGCTGCAGGCAGATGAACCAATAGAGATAGGGAATAGATTCAGAAAAGAAGAGGAGCGATGGATATGTACAAGGATGTGGCAAAGCGGGTATTAGCGGTGATTCTTACTTTTTGTATGATTGGGACTATGCCGGATACGGCGCTGTTGGCTTCGGGTATGCGTGCAGACAGCGGGAGTACGGAAGTAAAAGAGGCAGATATCAGTATGGCTGCAGAGGATGCCGGCGAGGAGGCAGTACAGGACGATGAAGCAGAATCAGAAGAATCGGTTTCATCGGTTTTGGATGCAGCCGGGACAGAGACAGAAAGCAAGGATGATGACATATCAGCTCTGACTGCAGATTTGCAGCAGGATGCCGCGGCTGTGGCAGACGAAGCGGACGCTCCGCAGGCAAGAGAGGGCGAAATCTCTCTGGAAAGCGCGACCATTAGAAAACCGGAACAGGGAACGATTCCAAATCAGATCATGGGAACGATTCCGGCGGCAGGCGGTTTTGTTACAAATGAAATTGTCGGATTAGAACTATATAATACAGAGACGAAAGCAGAGTTAGAACAGAGACTTTCTGAGAGTGCTTCCGATGGTGATTATACGGTTACGGCAGCAATGCTGACACCAACTTCATACAGGCTTACCATAGACGGAGTGGGCAGTTATACAGGAACTTTGACATATGACGTTACCGTTGGGAAAAATATTCATGATCCATCGGTAAGCGTGACCGCAGTATGGAATGAAAACAAAACGCCTTTGACCGGTTCACAGACCTTAAGTTATTCCTATGAGGGGAGAAAAATTGATCCTGAAGTAGAAATTGAAGACAGTTTGATGCCCAGTGAAAATAAAAGGCTGACAGAAGGAATTCATTACAAAGTAATCCGGCCGGAGGACGGCAATCTCAATGTAGGGACCGGCAGCCTCACGATTGAAGGCATCGGAAATTATGCGGGAAAATGGGAAATAAGCTTTGAGATTACTGCCGTTGCTCTTCGCAATCTTTACGAACTGACATTGAAGAACAACAGCATACCTTATAATAAGAAAGCGGCAGGGACACCGGAGGGGATTTTGCCCGGATTAACGGTCAGAAATCGTGTGACAAATGAAATTGTATATGATTCTGAAAATCCGACTGAATCATTGCCTGCGGATTTTCAATTTGCATGTGAAGATAATAAAAAGGTAAATGTAGAGGCATCGGTTGGACTGACTGCAGGAAGCAGCGGAAACTGTACGGGAACCGGAACGCCAAAAGCTTTTGAAATTACACCGACAAACGTAAACGATCTGGATGCAGAGGTTTTGGGTGAATATACTTATACCAAGAACCAGATCAGACCGGGTATAGATAAAATCAAGATTGAGCAGGACGGCGTGGCGTTGGATGGTTCTGATTTTGAAATTCCGGAAACATCGGGATACGGAGAAAACATTTCTAAAAAAGGAACGGTTACCATTCAGGGAAAAGGCAATTACACCGGAACCAGAACACTGGAATTTATAATTGCAGATTTTGATCTGTCAAACATACCGGATGCGAACATTGAGACCAGTATTGATAAAAGAGTAAAGTACAACAAAGGAACTCCTATTATACAGGAACGGCTGGGAGAGTCCCTTACGGCAGACGGAAATACCTTCCAGGAAGGTACGGATTATGAAGTCTTCTATGAGAACAACAGAGGAGCCGGGGAAGCAGCCGTTGTATTCCGCGCAATCGCAGGCTCCAATTGTACCGGCTCAAAACGGATTCCCTTTGTAATTTACAAAAATCTTACAGAAGACGGAGACAGCTTAGACGCAGGTGTAGGCGATACGGTTTACACAGGCAAAGAAATCAAGCCACATCCAACGGTAGTAGACGATCCGGGGACGGCATGGGCTAAAACACTGATTGAGGACGTTCATTATGAAATTGAATACGATGACGGTGATGATTATACAGAAGTAACAGAGCATTCCTTTAAGATCAAGGGGAAGGCGCCTTATTACGAAGGAGAAAAGACCGTAACCTTTGATATTACACAGCGCAGTATGAGCAGCACTGTTGTGGAGTTTAAAATACCGGGTTCGAACCGGAACGTGTATACCGGATCTGCGATTGAACCGGAAGTTGTAGTTTACGGCACAGATGCAGGCGGCGTGCGTACAGAGCTGCCGGCAGACGATTTTCGGTATGAACGTAAGAAGGTTGGGGAAACCGATGTATCGCCTTCGGTCAATGCCGGAGAATACCGGGTGGAGGTCAGTCCCAAAGCTGATAACGGCAATTATACTTACGACGGAAATCCGAAAACATTATTTTATACGATTCTGCCGAAGGAATTGAAATACGACACCAAAAAATATTCCATTGAGCTTGGTTCCTATGAATACACCTATACGGGAAGCGCGATTGATCCGGGGGTTACGATCCGTGATCTGGATCGAAACCAGCCGCTGGTAAATACGACAGATTATACATATACGGTGAATAACGGTACCGATGTAGGTACGGCAACTGTTACGATTACCGGAACCGGCAATTATACCGGAACCGTTACAAGGACATTTAATATTATCCGTAAAGATATTGCGAGCGCAACAAATGTAGAGATCACATTGAAGCCGGATGAAGAATATGTTTATACAGGAGAAGAAATTGTTCCGGTTATCTCAAAGCTGGTGATTGATGGCAGAGAGTGGGATGCGTACAGCGTCTATGATGATTTCAATATTCACTCTTCCGCAGTGAATGCCGGCACCGGATATACATTTACAATTGAAGGAAAAAATAATTACACAGGCACCATATCGTCTGCAGGACGTGCAACCTTTGATATTACCCGGAAAGATATCAGCGATGCATTAAATGTGCGGGTAAAGGACATTGCCAATCAGGAATATACCGGAAGTCCTGTGGAACCGGAGCTTGTAATTACGTATAACGGAAAGACTTTGGTCAAAGGTACCGATTATACAACCGTTTGTGAAAACAATACCGACAAATATCCCGGAACCAATGAAAATGCACCTGTTCCTACCGTTACGATTACGGGTATTAACAACTATACGGGAACAAAACAGATGACATTTCGGATTTGTGACAGCATTCAGGGTGCGGTGGTGACAGGCCTGGATAATTATGAATGTACGTATACGTCTATGCCGTGCGAACCGAAGCCTGCAAGTGTTGTGCTGGATGGAGAGTCGCTGTTTGAGGGCAGAGATTATATTATAGAATATGAAGATAATATTGAAGCCAATTACAGAGGCGGCGCTCGTCGGAGCGATTATAACGGACAGCCAAGCGTTCTGATTGTCGGAACGGGCAAATACGGAGGAATGAAGAAAATACCTTTCCGGATCAATGCAGCTTTGTTGACAGGGTCAAATGCATCTCAGCTGGATACAACACGATTTGTGATATCTGTCGGAGGAAATCCGGTATTTACTGGAAGTACTGTAAAACCGGCATTAACGGTTTCGTACAAAACCGGTGTGCAGGATCCGGATACAAGGAAGGAAATTTTGTATCAGCTGGAAGCGCCGAAAGATTATGAAGTACAACCAGTTGAAAACGTGAATGCCGGCAATACAGATTATTATCTTAGAATCGGAGGATTTGGTAACTTCTATACACGTAGCTGGATTACGATTAAAACATATCGGATCAGCCCAAAGCCAATCTCTTCGACATCAATAGAGGTAAGAGGCCTTGATACAATTGATGTCACCGCCCGTCCGATCAGTATAGCGGGAATTACGCTTGTAGATACAGAGCGTGATGCAGATGGCAAATATGTGAAGCAGGGCGGAACGTATCAGCTGACGAGCAATGATTATACGATTTCTTCTACGGGACTGGACCGGCCGGGAACGGCAAAGATCAAAATTACCGGCAAAAGGAATTATAACGGCTTCCGGGATGTGGAAATCGATATTCCCGGAAATCTGCAGGATGCAGAGATCGAATTTACCGATTCGAATAATGCAGATAAATCCATTGGAGAATATCTGTTTACCGGCTTTGCGATCACGCCGAAGATTCGGGTGACCTGCGGTAAAGATGATAAGGGTAATAAAATCGAGTTAAAGAAGACCGATTATGATTATACAATAGTCGGCGATAACATTAATAATGGCACCTGTCAGATTGTACTGACTGGACACGGTGCATACGAAGGAACGACCAAGACGGGCATCAGTTTTAAAATTTTAAAGAGACCGCTGAATGACAATGCGATTAAGTGCAGCATAGCCGCAAGCGTGGATTATGACGACAACAAAAACGTATGGCCGAAGCCGACCATGATGCTGGGCAAGTATCAGCTGCGGGAGGGAATCGATTACCGTTTGATTCCGGAAGCAGTATGCTTTGAGCCGACCATCAGCAGTGGCAAGAAATATACATTGATTATTCAGTCGGCAGAAGGCAGCAATTTTACCGGAGCAAGAGAGCCGCATCGTTATACCATCGGTGCGAAATTGAATGTGAATATTGTTTTTGTAAATGATGAAGATACGAAATCCCCCTCCTATACCGGGAAACCAATTGAGCCTGAGTTGAAGGTTTATGATCCCGATGCAGGCGGAGCGCTTTTGGAAGAGGGCGTTGATTATGAAGTTTCTTATACGGATAATGTCAATGTGGGAACCGTGACAGTTACCGTGTCAGGACTTGGAGATCCGGATAAAACGGATCGGAAACAGTATTATGGAACGAAATCGGTGACGTTTAAAATTGCGGCGATGGATCTTGGGGATGCAAAGATAAAAATTGCTCCGATTGCTCCGATCATCTATACTGGAGGCCCGATCACGCCGGAACCGACAGTAACTTGGGAAGGAAATAAGGATGAAGACGGTAATGATATTGTATTAGAACCGGGTGTGGATTTCCAGTACCGCTATGCATCAAATGTGGATGCAGGTACAAATGCAGGAAAGGTAACAATCAGTCCGGCGGCCGGAAATCGGAATTTCACAGGTTCCAAGGAAGTATCCTTTACGATCGATCCGAAGAATCTGGAAGATGATGATGTGGTAATTGAAGGCGTACCGGATCAGGTATATATTGGAAAAGCGATTGAACCGGAATTGAATATCCACTGGGGCGAAGATTCTTTCCATGAAGTGACAGTGCCTCTTGCAAATATGACTTCACCCCGGCCCACCGGATATACGGCGACCCATTATGAAGGCGGAAATGTAGATGTCGGAGCCGTGGTTATGACAATTGAAGGACGGGGAAATTATACAGGTACCCGTGAAGTTCCTTTTAATATTGTCAGAGTCAATCTGGATCAGGTCAGGGTAGAGTATTCGAGGGAAGAGCAGTATACAGGAAAACAGATTAAGCCGCCTGTAACGTTAAAATATGACAGCACGGACGGTAAGATAAGAGATATTGAGATGACGCCCGAAGGCTGGGGATATGTTGTTACCTATGGCGCAAATGAGCGGTTAGGTACAAGAGCAGGAAAGATTACGGTAACGGCAAATGCTGATGGAAACTGCGAGGGCGGTCCGCTGGATCTGGCTTTTGACATTGTGCCCAGACATATTACGGACGAGAAAACAGTTGAAATTCTCTTTTCCGGAGAGAAGGAGCCGCAGCCGCAGTATTATAATCCGGCGGAAGGCCCCTGTGTATTGGACATCGGTATTACATTCGTGTGTGACGGATATATCTATCATCTGATTGAAGGTGAGGATTATAATGTTACCTATGCAGATAATGATAAATTCGGAACGGCGACTGTAACAATCGAAGGAATGAAAAATTTTGATGACAGGGTTGTTAAAACATTCCAGATCTACAAGAGATTGGTTGACTGGCTTGCCCTTGATTCCGTAACGGATGGAACTTTAGTTTACAACGGAGCGAAGCAGAAACCGGAGTTAAAGCTGCGGTATCTCAATGAAATTTTGAATGAGGGTACGGATTATAAGCTTGTCTACGGCGAAGACGAGGACCCGGATGGCTGCATGAATGCCGGAACGCACAGTGGCAAGATCGTGGGTATCGGAGAATACGGCGGAGAAATAGAGTTTGAGTTTACGATTCGGCCTCGCAATATCAGCAATGTGACCTTTACCATTGAGGATCAGGAATATACCGGAAGTGATATTTTCCCGCCGGTTACCGGAATGGATGAGGAAATTAATATGGAGCTGCGGCCGGAGGATTTTACCATTTCACAGGCAATTTCCAATAAAGAAATCGGAACCGCAGTTGTGACGGTGGAAGCAGCACAAAATTCCAATTATACCGGAACAAAAACGGCAGAATTTAAGATTGTTCCCGCCAATATCGAAAAAGAGTATATGATGATTTCCGATATTGATGAGATTCAGGCGTATACCGGCAGTGCAGTGGAACCGGAAATTGTCCTGGAAGACACGAGGCGGAATCCGGAGGGCGAGGCAATTTCCGGCAGAGCAGGTGAATATTATGTTCTAAAGGAAGGCATCGATTATAGAGTTACATATGACAATGAACATATCTATCCGGATGAAGTGACGATGACGATTACAGGGAACGGTCATTATACAGGAACCCTGGAGAAACATTTCAGGATAACGGCAAGACTTGAGGATGCGGTGATTGATCCGATTCCGCCGCAGCCTTATACCGGCGAAGAAGTAAGACCGGAGCTGACAGTACGCCTGGGAGAAAAGCTTTTGGTGGAAGGAACAGATTATGTTGTAAGTTATGGCAATAATGTGAACCGGAGTACGGAAGAAGATCCGGCGACGGCAACTATTATTCCAGCAGCAGGCAGTCTGTATACGGGCAGCCAGACAGTAACCTTTATGATCAGCAGGGATATTGCCGGAGCGCAGATTCGGTTTATCAGTGAATCCTTTATTTATACGGGAGAACAGATCAGGCCGGAACCAGCGGTACTCTTTAGCGGAGAGCTTTTAGAGGCAGGTGTTGATTATGAGATTGAAGAGTATATCGATAATATTGACGTAGGAACTGCTTCTGTTGTAATAAGGGGAATCGGCGGATACGACGGAGAGACCAGAGCACAATTTACCATTATTCCCAGAAGCATTATCCGCTGCGATTTTGATAATATCGTAGAGAAAGTATATGCTGGAAAAGCAACCAGTCAGGATCTTGTGGTATCGGATGACGGCAGACGTCTGCAGCAGGACAGGGATTATACGCTTACCTATACAGATAATGCAGCCCCGGGAATTGCAACGATTGAGGTGTCGGGAATCAACAATTACGGCGGAATCAAAACGATTCGCTACCTGATCAATGTTTCAAATATGACAGCTGTCAGAGCGGCAGGCTATGATACATACGTACAGTTGAGCTGGCAGGCCGTACCGGGAGCGCAGGGATATGCCGTTTATGATTTGAATGATAAGCTGATTGCAAGAACAGCAGGTCTTTCTTATTCGCATACCGATTTGGATGCACTTACGCAATATGCGTATAAAGTCCGTCCTTATATTGTGGTAAACGGCACGACGCATTACGGTGGATTTTCAGCCGCTGTTCGGGCGAGGACTTCCATTGCAGCACCGTCCGTCAGCCTGAAAGCAGGAAAGAAAAAAGTACGGATATCCTGGAATCGGGTTAAGGGTGTGACCGGATATGAAATTTACAGAAGTAATAAGAAGGCAAAAGGCTATAAGAAAATAAGAACAGCAGGCCGGGTTTCGATTGTAAGCTATACGAATAAGCGTCTGACTCGAAAAACGAAGTATTACTACAGAGTACGGGCATATAAAACGGTGAATGGAAGAAAGGTTTACAGCAGTTATTCTTCTCCAAAATCAGTAAAAACGAAATAAGGGATGAACTTATGGAGGAAACATACAGACTTGGCAAACACGAATTTGCCACCCGGGAAGAATGGGAAGCCGCAAAAAGAGATTTGGAAAAAATAGAAACCATTGTGGATCATTTGGATATTGACGATCCTGAGATTGCAAAGGATATTTACCATTTTATCCGCGAAGGCAAGGTTGCATTTGAGAGTAAGCTGGGAACCATATTTTTCTGTGATATTTCAGACAGAGTGGCTCAGAATTTTGAGTATAAGCTGAAAAAAAGCAAAAAGATGCATCAGAAAAAGCAGCAGAAAGCAATCGAACAGCAAAAGGAAGAACAGCAGAAATTAAAAGAATCGCAGCAGTCTATGATGTTTAAGTTTTTGGGGATTGCCTGCGTGGCACTGTCGCTTGTTTGTATTCTTTTTTACGGAATCTCCGTATTCAGGGAACGCAGTGCGGCAAAGAAACTAGAGGAGGTGCAGCGGCAGAAAAATATTTCACAGGCGCTTGACTGGTATGCGGACAGAATCCGCGATGATACCAATGAGAGCCCCGGCAGCATACAGCAGGCCGGGCCGGCAGAAGTTGAGACGGAAACAATAAAACCGCCGGAGGTTCTGCCGGAATATACAACCATGCATAACCAATATCCGGAGCTTGCAGGGTGGATCTATATTGACGACACAATGGTAGATCTTCCGGTTATGCAGACGACAGATAATGCTTATTATCTCGACAAAAATATCGATGGCGCCGAAGACGTCAACGGAACGCTCTTTATGGACTGCAGAAATGATTTTACCAAACCCGGTACGAATTTGATCATTTATGGACATAACATGAAAAGCGGAGCGATGTTTGGAGGATTAAAGCAGTATCTGGATGAAGACTATCTCTCGGCACATGACAGAATACAATTTGATACAATTTATGAAAAACAGAATTATCGGATTGTTGCGGTGTGTCTGTCAGATGTGGGAAGCGAAGGAGCTTACCGGTATTATAATTATATTGAAGCACAAAGCGATGAGGACTTTGCAGCTTTTTTGGAAAATGTGCGAAATTGCGCTGTATATGACAGAACACAGGATGTGATGAGAAGTGACAGTTTACTGACACTTTCTACTTGCAACAACTACGTGGAAGACGGAAGACTTTTTATCGTAGCAAAAAAAATACAATAGCATGGAAGCTATGGAGTCAGGAGTGAGAAGTATGAAAAAAAATCTAGCAGTACGG
>CANODN010000066.1 GCA_947564765.1 uncultured Roseburia sp.
TCACATCCTCCGCTCCCAAAATCACAGGCGGCAGCGTCATGGACTCTGTCATCCGGTAGTTTTCTTCGCCTTGCCGGATTGAATGATAAAAAACGGTTCTTATATCTTTGGAAGAAGCATACAATTCATAAATCGCATGAATATTAAGGAATGCACATTCTTCTCTGGAAATTCCTTCCTCCTCCCCGATTTCTCCGATCAATCGGATCGCTTCGCTTAAATTCCTGGTAAATACAAATTTCCCGTATTCCCGTCCTTCAATTACTGTTTCCACAAAATCCATCAGTTCCAGTATATCATTTGTCAGTCCGTTTCGCACAAGCTTTTCTTTTAATAAATTTAACTGCTGCAGAGAAAGCCTAAATTCTTCCTGTTTCTTCTCTGTAGTATCTGCTGTTTCCTTCCATTCAAAATACAGCTCTGGCGCTTCGTCATACCGCAAAGACGTAATATCATATGTTCCCGGACGCAGATGCCCGTACTTTTTTAAAAATGCGCTTTTTGACAGCTCTTTAAAATCCTGATTCATATTGGAGCTTACGGTATTGATTCCACTCATAAAAGCTTCATAATCATTCTTTGTAATAATCCCACAGCTTTCCAGAGATTTTAAAATCTGAACGGCAATAAACGCGGCTCTTGCCAATCCGGCAAAGGGAAGCGTGCCGTACCGCTTGCAGTCCTCTAACAACCAGTATATTTTTTCTGTTTTACTAAGACTGCTTTCTGTAATTTCCGAATAACGCCTGCCAAGTTCTTCTATTTTCTCATAGTCCTTACGCCATAAGCCGTTTTTATGATCAATGATATGATTCGTCACATTTCTTAAAGCATCAATAATCTGACTGATTTCTTCCTCTGAAAAATCGTATCCCTTTAAAATCTGTATCCTCTCCGGCAAATCAAGGGTATAACAGGAAAACACAATATCAAACTCCGCTTTATCATGCTTGCCCGGGTTCTCCACAAGCCGGTCGATATAATAATTTACCAGCTTCTCACTGAGCGTTTCTTCCAGTTCTGCCGGGATAAAAGAGTTAAAGCTTACCCGTACATCAATATACGGCAGTCCTGCAAAATCCACCATTAAGGGAAAACTTCTCAAATTACGGTATCCGTAATTATCCCTCTGATAAGCCCAGACGCTGTCGGTAATAATTTCCTGATATAAGGACAATGCCAGAGGTTTCGGGCGTATGCCTATCATCTCTGCTGGATTCCAGTCTGTCATCACACTGTATACGGTCTTTTCTCCGCATAAAAACGGTTTTCTTGTCTGTGCACAGGCTATCTTGTTTTTAATCCGTTCCAGTTCCTGTTTCTGCCTGCTTAGGTCCGCCGTCTCCTTTCGGATGCACAGCGGGCGAACCTGTAAAATATAAAGCTCATTGTCTGACGCAAATGCAAACTCAACATCCAAATTATTCTGTCCAAAAAATTCTTCCAGTTCCTTTAATGCCAAACACAAACGGTTCATTGATTCGGGCTGCGCCTTTTCCGTCTCTCGTCTCTGTATATTTGCCTTAAACCTGTAATAAAGCTTGTTTTTCGCTCCCTGTCCGGATGTAATTGCAGAAGTGGAACCGTCCTCATCATAATTAATCACATAGTAATTCCCCATGGTATTGGGATCTAAGGTAAATGCCACACCGCAGATCAATACCTGCGAAAGCATCGGCTGTACCAGAATCTGATTTGCCGCATTATCATCATCGTAGGATGCAATGACCTTTTCTACTGCCTGTACAAATTCTTCTTCACCTGATATATCTGCAATAGATTCATACTTTCCCGCCTGGGAATTTTCGCTCGTATCTTCTGCAAGGGAACTGCTTCTTACAATTACTTTTTGATTCCAGTCTAATGCCAAAAATTCATTTTTTACTTTCTCAAAGGCAGATTTCCATTCGCCTGCAGTAAATGTATACTGGGGCAATACTGTGGCATATTTTAATTTTCCATAGAGCAGCTTTAATGTATCTGCTTTGGTCCCAAGTCTGTTCATCATTTCCCTCAACTGATTTTTCATCCGAATTGATTTTTATTTTCTAATATCGAAAAAGATTCATAAGGGTATTATTTCCTCATGAATCTTTCTTTAGACGCTATCTATCCTACATCCTTGTATTGAAATCTATCATCCATGATAATTTACTCTTTATACCTGTTGAATATATCGGCAATTTTCTCTTATAGCTTTAGATTGTACAAACAACTACTACACTACAGCCTCCACAATCTCCTTCCCCTGTAGAAAAATCGTCTTTACTCCAATCTCCTTCTTCTGATTAAAATTAAAACTCAGTAAATATCCCTTATCCACACGAAACTGCTCTAAATATCCCGCAAGCTACTCCTCGCCTCTCCGATTATATTCATCTCCATGCCAGATTTTCATCTCAATCACATACTGCTCGCCTCTGTAATCCACAACAACATCTGTACGGCGCATATCTCGTGTTCTGGCTTCTACATAATAATTCCCCACACCGTTAATAATCGGTTTTAAATACAACAGAAAAAACCGTCTACCATTCTCTTCTAAAAAGGCTTCATTATATTCTCTATACACATCTGTAAAATGTTCTACAAATTTCTGCAGTACCAGCTCCATATCAAGACGCCCGTTTTTCACAAACTGATTGCTAACTTGCAAAGATGCTGTATAATTTGCATCACCTACCATTTCCTCTGATATAAACAGATTATACAACATCATTTCAAAGATCCGGTTTGCAACAAGCAAACTGCTCTCTTCTTCTTTTACAAATCCAAACATTTTTCCAACAGAAGCACTACGGTCATATGAATAAAATGCATACCTTCTTCCTTCAAACAAGATCCGATACAGCATATTCTTCAACTCCGGAAAATCTGACAGCTTCTTCACCAAATCATCAAACAGTGTATTACTTTCCCTCAGCATCTCCTTTACTGCTTCTGTTACACCCTGCCTGTTCCAAACCTTCTGTCTTATACCAAATCCTTCTTTCCCCAAAATCTGCTCATCCAATATTTTGCATATGCGTGACACCAAAAACGGATATCCGGAAATATAATCATATATCAACTGTGCAATATCCTGCACATTCATCTCAAATCTATAATCCTGCCGATACTCTGCCAGCATCTCTGCAATATCCTGTACGGAAAAGCTCATATCCACATTAAAATCTGCGGCAATATTCCAGGGACTGTTATATTTATGCTCTTCATCCGGTCTGATTTTCTGTTTTAAATTCTTTATATCGTAAACTCCTGCCAAAATAACCGACTGGAATGCCGGAATCTGCTCTCTGCTCAGCTAAAAATCTCTTAATTGTGCCAGGAAATCCAAAAACACCTGATTGTTAGACGCACTGTCCACCTCATCAATCAGCAAAACAATCGGTTTTTCCATACTGACGCGCCCGATTGATTACAAAATAATCTCCTTCATCTACCATACGCTTCACTTCCTGAATTCTTGTATCCAATGCTACCATATAATGCTTATGCGGACAACATATCCCATTTACATTAAATTTCCTATTCGCCACACTATTCATTACAGCCTCTCCAACCCCATATTTATTACAATTCCTCTATACTATTTATTTGAAACTTCTTCTCCATCCCAAATCACTCCATTACCATTTCCTCAAATGCCTCAACAATCCTCTCTTCCCACACAGACGCTTCTTCACGATTTTTTGCACTGACTGAAACATAAATCTTAAGTTTCGGCTCCGTACCGGAAGGACGAACCACAACAGAACAATGATCTTCCAGCAAAAACTTAAGCACATCTGACTTTGGCAAATCATCAATTCCCTGTGCATAATCCAAAACCCCTGTGACCTGCTTACCGCCAAAACCTGTCAAATTGCCACGCAGTTTCCGCATAATCCTCTGCATTCTTTCAAATCCCTCTATCCCCTCAAATTCATAGGAATGCAGCGTATTCAGACAATATCCGTACGTCTCATACAGCTCCTCTAATTTATCCGTCAAACGGATTTTTTCAGACGCATAATAAGCAAACATCTCGCAGATCAGAAGAGACGCCCCGACAGCATCCTTATCCCGAACATAACCTCCGCTTAAATAACCATAGCTTTCCTCAAATCCAAAAATATAATCCTCTGCTCTTCCTGCCCTTTCCAGCCTGCCGATCTGCTCCCCGATATATTTAAATCCTGTCAGTACATTCACGGTATCCACACCATAATATTTGGCAATCTGCTCACCCATATCTGACGTAACGATAGTCTTGACCATAACCGGATGAGGAGGCATCGTTCCTTCTGCAATACGTCTTTGGCAAATATAATCCAACAGCAGCATACCCGTTTCGTTTCCGGACAAAAGCACATAATCCCCTTGGACATTTTTTACGGCAATCCCCACACGGTCGCAATCCGGATCTGTTGCCAGTAAAAGATCCGCCTGTTTCTTTCTGGCATAAATAAGCCCAAGCTCCATTGCCTCTTTGATTTCAGGATTCGGATATGGGCAGGTAGGAAAATTGCCGTTCGGCTCTCTTTGCTCCTCTACTACCGTGACATTGGTATACCCGCTCTCTTTAAGCGCCTTAAGAACCGGTTTTAATCCGGTTCCGTTCAAAGGAGAATAGACAATAGAAACATCTTTTTTTATCGTATGTTTTCCAAGGCAGCTCTGGTTTAAAACCTCTTTTGTAAAAGCATCGGAGATATCTTCTGAAATATACGCAATCATTCCTGCTTTCACGCCTTCTTCAAAGGAATCCGCTTTCACATCTTCAAAAAAATCCAGTTTTTCAATTTCTTCCAGAATCTCCGCAGCCGCTTCTGTGGTAATCTGACATCCGTCTGCTCCGTATACTTTATAACCGTTATATTTGGCAGGATTATGAGAGGCTGTAACCATAATGCCCGCTGCGCATTTTAAGGCCCGTACAGCAAAGGAAAGACAGGGGGTGGGCATCAGCTCCGGATAGATATAAGTCTGAATTCCGTTTGCAGCAAAGACTCCCGCCGCCGTTTGCGCAAACAGTTTTGATTTTATTCTGCTGTCATAGCTGACGGCAATTTTGCATTCTTCCGGCAGAAAATGCTTTTTTACATAATCCGAAAGCCCCTGGGAAGCTCTGGCCGTCGTATAAATATTCATACGATTGCTCCCTGCTCCGATCACTCCTCGCAAGCCCCCTGTCCCAAAGGACAGGTTCCGATAAAATGCATCCTCTATCTTGGCATCATTCTGTGCCATTTCCTGCAATTCTTTTCTGATATCCGGATCAGCCGCTGCACGTTTCAGCCATAACTGATAGGACTGTCTGATTTTATCCTTCATTTCAAAACCTCCTGCTGTACCGTATGATTCATTTAACCTCTGACATCCAAAAATTCCGCCTTTCCATGGAGCCGGATTTTAACGGAGTCCGCAGGAACAAAAATGCAGTCTCCTTTAAAAAACGGAAACGTCTCACCGTCTTCCAACAGCACGGCTCCGCAGCCGCCGATACAAAGCAGCACACGGAACGAAATACGGTCGGACCGATACTCCACCAGCAGCCGGCAGCGTTCCGTATTCAAAAGCATTCGGTGAACTTCAAAATATTTACACCGGCAGAGCAGCTCCATGGCACAGCCCTGGCGGTACTTCAATACACGAAGCGGCTGCCTTGGCTCTGTGCTGCCGTTTAAATTTGCCGCATCCAATGCTTTTTCTATCTGAAGCTCCCTCTTATTTCCACTTTGATCCAGACGGTCATAATCGTACAAACGATATGTCAGATTGGAATTTTCCTGAAT
This sequence comes from uncultured Roseburia sp., assembly GCA_947564765.1. Lineage (GTDB taxonomy): Bacteria > Bacillota > Clostridia > Lachnospirales > Lachnospiraceae > Roseburia_B. The sequence goes on from CANODN010000066.1 coordinate 5,778, forward strand.
TTCTGCAATTAACGCTCCTGCTCCGATAGCATGAATCGTCCCTGCCTCTACATAAAACACATCATCCTTTTGTACCGGAACTTTCTGGAGATATTTCTCTATTGTACCATTTTCAATGCTCTCTCTCAAACATTCTTTGCTTATGGCGTGATGCAGACCATATGCCAGCTTTGCATCTTTTGCAGCATCTAAAACATACCACATTTCCGTTTTGCCAGGCTGTCCGCTTTCATGCTCCATGGCATAAGCATCATCTGGATGCACCTGTATGGACAGATCGCATCTGGCGTCAATCAGCTTAATCAAAATCGGAAGCTCTCCATTTGTATTTCCGTGTTGTCCCAGAAACTGCGGATGCTGCTTTAAAATTTCTGCCAAGGACATTCCCACAAAGACTCCGTTTGCAGCTACGCTTAGCCCTTCCGGATGCGTAGAACACTCCCATGTTTCCGCCAGAGGATACAGATCCATATTTTTTGAAAAATCATCATTCAGCCGGTTTCCGCCCCAAAGGTAATCTTTACCGGAAGGCTCTAATAAAAACGGCTTATTCCCATTCAAGGGGAAATTTTTGCTTGTCATCTACGGATATCTCCTTACCCAGCTGTACCTCAATCAACTTTAATTCCGTTACGGCAAGAATCGTATGTCGGCATCCTGCCTGCACGGTAATCACATCCCCGGCGAGGACCTCCTGTTCCATTTCATCCACCATAGTCCGCCCTCTGCCGGAAATAACAGTCCAAACTTCATCCCGGTGCTTATGATTGTGATAATTCATGCGATGTCCCGGATTCAGCGTAACTTTAATCGTCATACTCTCCTCCTCCACATCCAGCACCCGAAAACTCCCCCAGGATTTTTCGGCAAACATAATCTGCTGATTCATTCCGTCAACAAACGGCTTCATATAGCTAGACTGCTCCTTGTCCGAAACCAGAATACCTTCCGGACTGGCAGAAATAACAACATCCTCCAGTCCCATTGCCAGTACAGGAATCCCCAGTTCATTGATCACATGCACATTTGTACAGGTTTCATTTAAAATAACATCTCCTACACAATTTTCTTCCATCGCTTCCGTCAATGTATTCCAGGTCCCCAAATCCTTCCACTGCCCCAAAAAACGCAGGACCTGAATCTTATTTTCTTTTTCCGCCACTGCATAATCAAAGCTTATTTTTTCCAGTTCTTCATATTTGGAAAACAAATCATGGTAATCTGTAAAATCAATGATTTCATGGGCTTTATCCAGAACATATTTTAATTTATATGCAAATACGCCGCCGTTCCAAAGCGCGCCCTTTTGTATATATACCTCTGCCGTTTGTTTGTCCGGTTTTTCTTTAAATGACGAAACACCGCTGATTTCTTCTGTATTTTCCGGAATAATATAACCGTATTTTTCACTGGGATAAGTCGGCGCAATCCCCATCAGCACAAGATTTGCCTCTCCTTTATCCGCCTGCCTGGCAAGGCTCTTTAGCATTTTAAAATAGTCATCCTCCACATAAGGATCTACCGGACAGATTACAACCGATTCTTCCGGATCAATACCCTTTACATCTGTCAAATAAGCGGTTGCCAGTGCAATCGCAGGAAAGGTATCCCTCCGGCAGGGCTCCACGGAAATCCCCACCTTATCCCCTAACTGGTTGCGAATCGAAGATACCTGGGCTTTGCTGGCGGCAATCGTTACACAGGCATCGTCTATGACTTCACAAATCTGACGGTATACCCGCTGAACCATAGATTCATAGGCACCGTCTTCTCTTTTAAAAATTTTGATAAACTGTTTCGACCGGATATCATTGGAAAGCGGCCACAGCCGTTTACCCGAACCTCCGGATAACAATACGATATTCATATTCTGCTCTCTCCTTTGCAAAAACCACTGTTCACTCCGTGTCCGGCTTACTGACCACCCGGCCTCTGGGACTGAATTTTCCTTCTATACTCATCGCTCTGTGCGCATTGGATTTCTCAGAAAATCCTGATAAGCCAGCCTGATGCCTTCTTGTAACTCTGTCTGATAAGTCCAGCCAAGCTCCGCCGCTTTGCTGACATCCAACAGCTTGCGGGGCGTACCGTTGGGTTTGGAAGTATCCCAGTGAATTTCTCCGCCATATCCCACGATTTCTGCCACCAAATTTGCCAAAACTTTGATGCTGATCTCTTTTCCGGTTCCTGCATTCACCGTTTCATTCCCACTGTAATGATTCATCAAAAAAACGCATAAATCTGCAAGATCATCCACATACAGAAATTCCCGCAAAGCAGAGCCGTCTCCCCAGCAGGTAACACAGGAGAGATTTTGCTCCTTCGCCTCATGAAAACGCCGAATCAGTGCCGGAAGAACGTGGCTGTGCGTCGGATGATAGTTATCATTGGGGCCGTAAAGATTCGTAGGCATAACGCTGATGTAATCCGTTCCATACTGGCGGTTCAGATATTCACAATATTTTAGTCCGGAAATTTTCGCAAGGGCATATGCTTCATTTGTCTTTTCCAGTTCCGATGTCAAAAGAACACTCTCTTTCATCGGCTGAGGCGCCATACGGGGATAAATACAGGAGCTACCCAGAAATTCCAGCTTTTTACATCCATTCTCCCATGCGGAGTGAATGACATTCATTTCCAGAATCATATTGTCCCACATAAAATCTGCCAGCGCCTCTTCATTCGCGGCAATCCCCCCTACTTTTGCGGCAGCCAGAAATACATATTCCGGCTTTTCCTCTGCAAAAAATGTTTCCACTTCTTTTTGCCGACATAAATCCAACTCCCGGTGGGTACGGGTAATGATATTTGTATACCCCTGACTTTGCAGACACCTAAGAATTGCGGAACCTACCATGCCCCGATGTCCGGCAACATAGATTTTAGAATTCTTCTCCATTCTTCTCTCTCTGCCTTTCTGCCGCAGCTTTTTTCATATCATGCTTTACCATTAATTCCACTAACTGTTCAAAGCTTGTCTTTGTAGGATTCCAGCCCAGCTCCTTTTTGGCCTTTGTGGGATCCCCCAAAAGATTTACCACATCCGTCGGCCGGTAAAAATCAGGGCAAACCTCTACAAGCACCCTTCCTGTAGCCCGGTCAATCCCCTTCTCTTCCATTTCTTCTCCGGTAAATTCCAGTTCGATTCCGGCATAGTGAAATGCCAGCTTACAGAACTCCCGGACAGAATGCTGTTCTCCGGTTGCGATCACAAAGTCCTCCGGCACATCATGCTGTAAAATCAGCCACATACACTCTACATAGTCCTTGGCATAGCCCCAGTCTCGAAGGGAATTTAAATTTCCCAGATAGAGTTTCTCCTGTATTCCCTGGGCAATACGGGCAGCAGCCAGAGAAATCTTCCTTGTAACAAAGGTTTCCCCTCTCCGTTCCGATTCATGGTTAAACAGGGCATTGTCATAATTTTCCTGAATAACCCGATAACTGTCCTCGGCG
>CANODN010000067.1 GCA_947564765.1 uncultured Roseburia sp.
CATCTCACCGACAATACCGCAGTTTCGTGATTCATACCCCATATCTGTAAGTACTGCTCTCAAATGATAATTTGTATGTTCCACAATGCGAAAAACGCATTTCCTTCCGCTCTGACTGCTGATTTCTTCGCATTTATGTATGATGTCCAAAAGATTCTTCTCCGAAAGTTTATAGTATAACGGACAGACTAAAAAATGCGTTTTCATTTTCTTCAATATCCAGCCATGAGAAACCTGCGTTTCTTTGTCCGCAAACAGATTGATAATCTGTTCTTCCAGCCTGATCGCCGATTCATTCATCTTCCCCATTCCTTTCTGAAAAAATCTCCCGATAACTTCCCGGTGCAAGTCCCAGGAACTGATTAAAATAATTTGTAAAATGGCTCTGGTCGGAAAATCCTGTGCTTATGGCTACCTCCGCAGGCGGCATTCCCTCTGACAACAGCTTTTTTGCTGCATTGATGCGAATGGTTTCCAGATAACGGTATGGCGTAACGCCCTTTGATTTTGTAAAGGCACGGAGCAGTGTGGACTTGCTAAGCCCTACATAACGGCAGATCTGGTCCAGATAAATACGCTCCATAAAGTGCTCTTCCATGTATTCACATGCCTTTAAAATTTCCTGCCTGCAATCCGGAATGCAGCTTTCAAAGGGCTGCCCGTAATGTTGAATCAGCAATGAAATCAAAAATAAAAGCGTTTCTTCTTTTCCAAAATCTCCGGTTCCTTTCATCACCATTTCATGGAGCATGCGCAGATAGCAGGATGCTTCTTCATCATAAATGACATTTTGGGAAAACCCCGGCAGTTTTCGTTTTCCGGTGACTTCTTTTGCCAACTCCAGCATGGTTTCCTTTGAAATATGAAATCCCCGGTAATCAAAGGTTCCGTCATCGCTCTGTACACAGGCATGGTTATCTCCCGGGTTAAACAGCAGGATGCTTCCCTGTTTTATAGAATATATTCTGTTCCTGCAGGAAAGCTCTCTGGTACCGTTTTCTACAAAACCGATTGCGTAATGTTCGTGAAAATGGTTCGGAAATGGCTGTACAATTCCCTCAAAGCGATATGCCTCAAGCCTTAGCTCATCATCATATACCACTGTTTTTACTTCTTTTTTCATGTGGATTTCCTCCCTTGTTACAACCATTTTACCTTTTTTGTTTTGTTGCATCTTGTATAATATCTTCATTTTGAGGACTTAGACACTTAAATTTTGTGTGATTGATGTGAAAAACGTTCGTTTTCATCTGTTTTTATACAATTATAAAAAGAAAGCAGCACAGAGGCAACTCCCCCTGACACCGCTTTCTTTTCCTGTCATATTTGAAATCTGTTTTCCCTGCACCTACTGAATTTTGACTTTCTTCCCCTGTCCTTTCTTTTTCAGAAGTTTCCGGTAAGCTTTCAATTTTTTCTTCGGCACTTTGATTTTTGCATTCTTATGGATGCCTTTCAAAGCATTTTTCCCTGCTTTTTTCAACACTGTGGACTTTATGGTTATTTTTTTCAATGCCTTACATCCATAGAAGGCTTTTTCTCCTATGGCCTTTACATTTTTTCCGATAATAACGCTTTTTAGTTTCTTATTTCCTGCAAACGCTGACTTTGCAACGGAAGTAACAGAAAAAGAGGTTCCCTTCAGCACAGCGGAATTCGGCACTTTTATGCTTGTGCCTTTTTTCGTTGACATCACATATTCCGCCTCCGCCGGTGAAAGACTTGTGATTCTGTATACTGCAGAAGTATTGCTGTCAGTCACCTGATCGCCTACCTTTGGAGCATTTCCAAAATCCTCTGGTTCATTCTCTGTATCCGGTTTATTTTCCGGATGCTGGGGCGTGGGTGAAACCGGAGTAACATTTGGCTGATTCTCTGTCTCTTCTATTACATGAATCGTACAGGACGCGCTTACTCCACTGCCGTCTGTACTTTCTGCGGTAATTACCGTTGTTCCCACAGACAGAGCCGTAACCGTTCCGTTCTTTACAGACGCCGTTTCCTCCTGTTGGGCTTTCCAGACAATGGTTTTCTCTTCTGCGTCCTGGGGCATAACTGCCGCCGTCAGCAGTAAGGTTTCTCCGACTTTTAATGTCTGCTCCGTCTCACTCAACGTAATACTCTGCACCTTTTTGCCGGGAAGGCGGTTGAAGGATGCCTCCAATGTATGGCTCTCTGAAACGTTGTCAAAGGTATATTCCCTCACGCTGCCCACACTCTTGCCGTCAACCCATACATCTCCTATCGTATAGCCTTCCTCCGGCTGGATGAAAAACGTCTGCTCGCCGCCCTGCTGCACTGAAATTTCTCCTTCCGGCGTAATGCTGCCCCCTGCATCCGCCGATGCCCGGATGACATACTCCGGTATTGCCTCTTCCTTCCAGACTGCGATAAATTCCACGTCCCGATAAGGCATTCGATAAGATTCTCCTTCCCGGTAGCTGTTTTCTCCGTCGCTCCACCCGACGAAGAACAATCCCTCTTTCTGATATGTGTTTTGGGGCATTGTAATCAGTGTTCCTGCCTCTTTTGTAACAGATTCCGGTCTTTTCCCGGAAGTATTTTCACCGCCTGTAAAGGATGCGGTATATTTCTGATTTTCTCCTGAAAGCACTGTCACCTGACAGAGAGCTGATTTGTTTCCGTCTGTGCTGCGGACCGTGATAAATGCCGTACCTGCGGAAATCCCCTGCACCGTTCCGTCTGCGCTGACAACTGCCACTTCCTTGTCCGATGTTTCCCAGGTAACGTTTTTGTCAGCCGCGTTTGCAGGAAGAACGGATACTGCCAGCTGTCTGGATTCTCCCATGGAAATGCGAATGCTTGTCTCTTCCATGCAGACGCCTGCCACAGGCGCCCCTGCCAGCACTTTGACAGTGCAGGAGGCCTCCTGATCCCCAACCTGCGCAGTTACGACTGCACTTCCCGGGGCAGCTGCGCGGATCTCTCCATTTTCCACTGTGACAACTGCATCATCGCTGCTGCTCCAGGATACCGTCTGGCTCTGCAAATCGGTCTGGCGAAAACAGGTAATCTCCAGCGTCTCGGTATCCCCCACATTCATGCTCAGATTCGAATGATTTAACATCAGCGGTTCATCTGCATACGACTGAATCAGATACTGCCCGGCATTATTTGCATAATTTAATTCCTCTGCTAAAGACTCTGCCGCAACATACAGCACATTTCCGCTGATTTCTGCATGCACCCTCATATACGCCTCGGGAATGGTCAGTTCGAATTCTCTGCTCTCCCGGGCGCCGACTGTTCCAAGCTCTATGGTTCCGATCACAGTTCCTTCTCCGTTGGAATCATACACTGTAACAACGGTCTGCTTTGCCGCCTCATATCCGGTGTTTTGTATCTGCCCTTTCAGGCTTACCTGGGAACCGCTGCCGCTTAAATACATGCCTGTAACCGAAATATCTGCATATCCGATCTCTGTTTCCGCCGTATTATCCGAAAGTCTCGTCTCATCCTCCGCATACACCTTTACTTTTATTTTATGTTTGGAAAGGGTTTCCGGCATCCGGTAATTATAACCGGTCTCTGCGGATTCTCCCGGTGCGATTTCACAGGACACCCTGCCGGACTGCAGCACTCTGCCCTCTTCGTCCAAAATTTCTGCCGAAAATTCCCTGACCGTCTCCATTCCGTTATTTGTTACGGTAAACGCAAGGGGCAGCAAGCCGCCCGGCGCTGCCAGCGCCTCTTCATAGGAGATTCCGCCGATTTTCAGATCCCTGCTCTCGCCAAACTCCATGACGCACAAATCCGCTGCTCCGTAAATGCCCGAATCCCCTTCGCTTATCTCTACAAAATTTACTGCCGCCGATAAACTGCCGTCTGCATCCATACACAAAGAATAATCCCGGATATAGTCTCCTTCGTCTGTCAGTGTGATTCCCTCTGACCAGGTTCCCGTATCCCTGTCAAATAAATATGCCCGCAGTTCGCTTTGAAATCCGTCATATACCGTAGTAACCACTGCTTTGTCCCTTCCGTTGTCTGCAACAGTAAAGTCCCCTGTTTTTCCCGAAAACAAGGTCTCGCGAAAGCCTGCAGCAACGTCATATGCCGTCAGTCCGTCTTCCGAATAAAAATACAGTACGCCGTTTTCAAGCTGCGCGCTGCTCCCTTCAAACTGCTTTTTCCTGCTGCCCTGCACCAGATAAACAACAGAATGCTCCGCATCTCCCGATTCATACACCAGTGTCAGTCTGCCGCCGATATAGGCCAGGTTCAAATTTGCCGCAGAATCCAAATCCGAAATCATCATCTGCTCCTGCCAGTTTCCGTCTGTATATTCTGTTACCCGAATGAGATTCCTTCCGGAGGACTGAAAGGGATCATTTTCTGAATTTTCCACCCATGCGGCCGCAATCTTTCCCTCCTGCGCCGTCACGCACTGCAGCATCTCATAGACCTCGTTATCCTCGGTCAGTTTGACTGCCTCCGAAAACGCGCCGTTTTCCCATACCGTAAGATACAGCTCCACGCCGGAAAGGACTTCGGTAAGGGATGCATCCTCCGGCATCTGCCGCGCTTTCTGCCATACTACGTAAGCTCTTTCCCCGTCGGAATAAACGGCAGGATAATCATTTGCTCCGCCTGTTTCGGCTATCGACTGGGGTGCGCTCCAATTTCCTCCGTCATAGAGGGAATACATTAGAGAAGTCTTATTTACCCCTGACTTTTCCCCGGAATCATCAATCCATACCAACAGCTTTTGCCCATTCCGGAAAACGGCAAGCTGGGGTGCATTGTAGGGGTAGAGATTTTCCTTTGTAAAACTGCAATGCTCGGTAATCGCTTTGGATTTTGCCGCCTTAGGCGCCGACAAATAATCGCGTTCCATGGGTTTTGCCTCTTCCCAGTCAAACTCTGCATCCGCTCCCAGAGCGTCAATGCTCAAAGCTTTTGCCTTCTTCGGATACAGCGTTACATTGGCAAATCTCTGGGGTCCGTAGCTTGGCCCGTTAAACCCGAAGACTTTGCTTTCCATATAGACGTCGGCCGTCAGCCCCGCCGAAAGGGACTCGGATAATGACGCTGCCGGAAGTTTCACGCCCAGATTGAGCTTTCCCGACATTCCGATTTCGGCATAGGTCTTTAGCTTATTGCTCCCCACGCCCGCGCCGATGTTTGCATCCAGCCCGATCTGCGCATTCATAGAAGGGGAATAATTCATCACGCCGTTTCTGACCAGTTTCACCGTTCCGTTAAAATCAACCTCCAGGCCAAAGGTGACATAAACAGCCGGACAGGGCGGCAGATGATAGGTCTGCTCTGTGCCAAGGGCAGCCTCTAAAATCACGCCCCCTTCGGCAAATTTCAGATCGCCGGATGCATAAGAAAATTCCATATAGCCGGCTACAGATGCGTTTGCCGAAATGCCGATAGAACCGTCAACCTTTTTCAGCTTTCCTCTCAGTTTGCTGAATTTATTCCAAAGGGCTGTACTGTCCACTTTGTTTCCGGTGACTCCGGTGTACAATTCCTTTACCTGCCGGTAGGATTCGCTCCAGTACGCGGAAGAATTTTCTCCTGCTTCTATTTGGGCGGAACCGTCGAATTTGTCAAAACCTACCAGCACCTGGACAGCTTTTTTGTTTGTATCTACTTTTGCCTGTACGTTCTGTCCCAGTTTTAAATTCATAGATGCGTCCAGTGAAAAGAGGGAAAAGGTTTTTCCTGCAATCGTTACGGAAGGTCCTTCGATTTTTTCAGATGGAAAAGATACATTGTTGATTAACTGGCTGAGGTTCATTTTCTGTACAATTTGCTCGGCCGTGGCATCTTTTGGTATGTTCAGGGACATCTGGATGTTTTCCGAGGGTATGGATTTGTTGTCTCCTGCGGAGGATACTGTGCCTGCGTAGCTGTAGAGATTTGTAGATGAAAGATCCAGATTCAAAGCCACGCGCACACCATAAGACTTATTTACATTGATGTCATAACTGACACTGCCGTCATAATCGACGTCGCACGCACTATTTATCCTATAGCCAGCGCTCCATCCTGCTGCGCCCGGCGAGCGCAGCCACCAACGGGCATTTCCTTTATAATCAGAACTTGTACTGGTCTCAAGACCACGTGCTGCTGCATATGCACTGACCTGACAACGGCGGGCCTCATCATATGTACTTTGGTTCTTAACAAATCCATATCCCGCTGCAGCGTCTGTCACACCTGTCTCTGATTCGGAAAGAAGGAAAAGCTTGTCTATGGTATCATTGCCGCCGTTTGTACCGCCTCCTAAAATACTGTTCTCATTTTTTACAACGGTATTTCGTATGGCAGCCTGTTCCGCCCCTGTAAATGCAACATCTATAAAATTACTCGCACTGTTGCTGTAATTTTTCCTTGCGCTGTTACTGGTAGCGTCATAGCCGTTCAGCCAGCTCCGTATCGTACTTTTCTCCCATGTAATAGCTGTATTGCTTGGATAATACTGCTGACAGTCCAGTATCACATCCGATAAAAGCAGTGCTGTATTTCCACTGATATTCAGTACCCTCCACTTAATGGGATCTCCGCCGTAAAATTTCCCGCTGATTTTCCAGTACTGCACACCATCCAGAATCACATAGCCTTTTCCCCAGTACTCCTGTTCCAGCCTGTAATAGAGCGATGGGTCCCTTGCCACTGTAATCTCGCTCTGGGGATAATGCCCGAAATAGATGCAGTCCCAAGTCGTTTTCTGTCTGGCGCTCATAGAGAACTCTTCTTCCCGGCGCGGATTTGAAATGGAGGCAGCTTTTGATACTGCCGCTGCTTTTGCCAATGCTTTTGTTTCAATTGCAGTCTGCGGCGTCTCTGCCGTTTCCGCCGTTTTGGCCCAGACTGTGATCTGCGGCATTCCCGTTGCCGTCATCGTGATTGCCAGAAACACAACCAGCATTCTTTTTAAAATGGTCCATTTGTTCCTTTGTCTTTCTTTCACTTTCTTCCCTCTCCTTTTCTGTTTGTTTTGATAAAACCAGGTGATTTCATATGTTTTTCTGCAAATGGTATGTATTTCCATGGGACAGGTGGCCGCGGTAGAAATGTCGTATCTTGCAAACCTCTTCCCGTATACAAAATTGTAATTTTGTATACGACATATTCCAAATGCAGTATGCGAATCTAAAATCCGCTCTATGCCGCACTGACTAAAATGCCACTTTTACCTTTTCAAGTAAAAAAAAGTACAACAAAGCAAGACGACAAAAAATATTTCTCTGCCGTCTTGTTTCGTGTACCCAAAATCAACCAATTTATCACTGAATTTTCTCTGACAATGACAAAATCAAGTTGCCCTATTCATTTTTTTATGCTAAAATTTCTTCAGACAGGATATTTTTGCATGATGCTGTATACAAAATTACAATTTTGTCAACACCTCTGTCCGACTCATTTCTCTAAATAAACTCACTGCACCAGTCCCAGTTGATCCAACTGTCTCATATGTTCCTCTCCCGTAGAAATCAAATAAATTCTGGTTGTTTCCATGGAACTGTGTCCTAATACATCCGCCAGCTTTACAATATCTTTGCATGCCGCATAAAAAACAGTTGCAAAAAGATGCCTCAGATTATGGGGAAAGACTTTTGAAGATTCCACTCCCGCCTCTTTACAGAGATTCTTCATCTCCTGCCAGATCTGCTGTCTGGACAGAACCTTCCCTTTCCCGGTCAGAAAAATCGCTCCTGAAACAATGTTCTGTTTTTTCGCATAGGAAAGCAGTTTCTTCTGTAATTTATTGGAAATCAGGATAATCCGGTTTTTCCCTTTCATAGAAATTTCCGCTCTGCCCTTCTTTACGGCTTCCGCTGTAATATTTTTTACTTCCGACACTCGTATGCCAGTCCCGCAAATTGTTTCCAGCAAAAGACAAAGCCTCTCCTTTCCTTGATTCTTGGCTACTGATAACAGACGCTTATATTCATGTCTGCCTAAATCCCTCTCCTGATCCCGAAAGGTTCTGCTTTGTATTTTTAAAAATTTCAGCTTTAATTCCACCCAGCCCATAAACCGGAAAAATCCATTCACTGCAGACAGCATGGAATTAATGGTTGTTGCTGCATACTCTTTTTGACACAGCGATTCTTTCCATTTCATCACAAGATCTTTGCTCACATTTTTTCCGTCTATCCATTCCAAAAATGCACGGATATCCCTCATATATTTTTGAATTGTACCGCTTTCCCGCTCCTCACTGACAAGATATACCCGGTAATCATTGATATTTTTCTCTTCCAACTGATAACTCATGTTTTTCTCCTTTCCTTAATAATGCGCATCTTTCCAGCGCATAAAGGGATACCCGGAGGGTATTTCATCGTATTGCGCTGTTTCTCAGCACATAAAGGGATACCTAGAAGGTATTTCTCTGATAATTTTTCAAATCAAAAAAAGCCACAGAATCCGCCGTTTTACCGACTTATCCTATGGCTCATGTCTGTCTGTTTTCTATTCCAGTTCCTCTGTTTCTACCCCGATGTCCATCATATGAACGGTTCTGCGTTTGATTCTTGCAGCTTCCGATGCTTCTAAAATGTAATTCTTAATTTCTTTGGCATGTTTGACGTGAATTAATTTCATATCAGGATGTGTTACATCTCCGGAAAAACATTCTACGGTTCCTAAATGAAATATCTTTTCCAACAACGTCTGTGTCAGACGCACATCCTGAATCTTATACATGTAACAATCATTTTCCGTTGTTTTAAACAATCCTTCGTCTATGGTCAGCATAGACGGTGTGATAGTATATTTCGTAAATGTCCAGGGTAATCCAAAAAATAAAATCCTCTTTTTTTCTGTGTATACAGCATCTTCTGTCATTTTTATGTACTCCATTCTATTCATGTTTTTGTCTATACGTTTTTGTCAGTTTTCAGTTGTTTGACTTCCTCAAGAGAAAGTCCTGAAATATTAACAATTTCATCTAAAGCATATTTTCCTGCCGACAACATACGAAGTGCAGCTTCCTTCATACCTTCTTTTATCCCTTGGTTCAAGGACTCATTCCTCATATCTTCCATTACTTTACACATCTCTTGGACTCCTTTCGGGTTTTCTTTCAAATACCGCGTTCGGTCTGCCATAAGTTTAAAATTCATATCGTCTGCTTTAGTACAATTAAAGTCATACATGAGTTTTCCTAAATCAGATTCCCCACGGTATTCACCATTCACATAAAGAATATGTTCCCCATCATCAAAAGATTTACCCATGGTAAGAT
>CANODN010000068.1 GCA_947564765.1 uncultured Roseburia sp.
ATTATGATGCCTAAAAAAGATGGTTATGAAGTAATAAAAGAAATTCGTAAAGGAATGGAACCCTTTTCCGTACCTCTTTTTTTCTTTATAATAGATAGCATGTCAGACATGCATTGACAGGGCATATAGGGCCTGTAATGGAAAAAGAAAGGGAGGTATCACGATGCTTCAGGAACAAATTATGTTATACATCAGAGAAAATACAGTTATGATTGGGATTCTGTCCTCTATTGTTATTTTGCTGCTGCTGGTGATGATCCAGGTGACAAGAACAAGGCGGGAGGTACATAAAATCTGCGGAAAGATCCGCAAATATTTTGATGTGATTCTGTCAGAGGATGAAGAGGAAGCGCCGGCGGCAAAGGAGGAAACACAGGAGGAGATACAGATACCGGTATATCAGACAGCGGAAGAAGAGCAAACCGGACAGGAGGATTCAAAGGAAAACGAGGAATTAAGACTGTTAATGGATATTATATCGGAGGTTTTTTAGGACTTGAACTACGAAGCAGGGTTTGCTAAAATAGGAACTGCAAAAATACAGGTTTATAGATAAAGGAGCGTTTGTTATGAGCAAAATTACATTTGACTATTCAAAAGCAGCAGGATTTATCAGTGAAGAAGAGATCGGCTACATGAGTAAGCTGACCGAAGATGCGAAAGAGCAGCTCGTTTCAAAAAGCGGAGCCGGAAATGATTTTACAGGCTGGATTGATCTTCCGGAGAATTACGATAAAGAGGAATTTGCAAGGATCAAACAGGCGGCAAGGAAGATTCAGTCCGATTCGGAAGTGTTGATTGTAATCGGAATCGGCGGTTCCTATCTTGGAGCACGGGCAGCAATTGAGTTCTTAAGACATGGATTTTATAACAATATTTCGAAAGATGCCAGAAAAACGCCGGAGATCTATTATGCAGGAAACAGTATCAGCGGTGCGTATCTGGAAGGATTGCTGGATGTGGTAGGCGACCGGGATTTCTCCATAAATGTTATTTCCAAATCCGGTACGACAACAGAACCGGCAATTGCATTTCGGATTTTCAAAAAGAAAATAGAAGAAAAGTATGGAAAAGAAGAAGCTGCAAAGCGTATTTATGCCACAACAGATCAGGCAAGAGGCGCATTGAAAAAGCTTGCAGCCGAAGAAGGTTATGAGACGTTTGTAGTGCCGGATGATATCGGCGGACGTTTTTCCGTTCTGACTGCAGTAGGGCTTCTTCCGATTGCAGTAAGCGGGGCAGATCTGGATCAGTTAATGGCAGGCGCTGCAGAAGGCAGAAAGCTGGCGTTGGAGCAGAAGTTTGAAGAAAATGACGCCCTTAAGTATGCGGCAGTCCGTAATATTTTACTCCGGAAAGGAAAAGGTATCGAAGTATTGGCCAATTACGAGCCCTGTCTCCATTATGTATCAGAATGGTGGAAGCAGCTTTACGGAGAGAGCGAAGGAAAAGATCAGAAAGGAATCTTCCCGGCATCGGTAGATCTTACCACAGATCTGCACTCCATGGGACAGTTTATTCAGGATGGAGCCAGAAATCTTTTTGAAACCGTAATGAATATCGAAAAGGCCAGAGGCAGTGTAGTAATCGAAGAGGAAGCAGTAGATCTGGATGGATTAAATTATCTTGCAGGAAAAGATATGGATTTTGTCAATAAGAATGCCATGAATGGAACGATTCTTGCACATACCGATGGAAATGTACCGAACTTAATGGTAAATATTCCTGAGCAGAACGAATTTTATCTGGGAGAATTATTCTATTTCTTTGAGTTTGCAGTAGGTGTCAGCGGATATTTACTGGGAGTTAATCCGTTTAATCAGCCGGGCGTAGAAAGCTATAAAAAGAATATGTTTGCTCTGCTGGGAAAACCGGGTTATGAAGCACAGAGAGAAGAGCTGTTAAAGAGATTGTAATTTATAAATAAAAGAAGACAGACAGGGCTGTTGCACGAAGAAAAGGGAATACAAGATAACGTAAAATCGGATTACGTTTTCAGACGATATCTTGTATATCTATACTTGGTGCAGCAGTCCTGATTTTATTTCCGCGGGCAACGGGCCGGGCAGCCGTGCCGGCGCGGATATTTGAGTTGTGTATCGTTGATTTGCGTGACAAGTGCAGGATAACCCCAGAGAATCGCGGCACGAAAAGCAGGAGGTATCTATGAAACGAAAAAGTGTACTGATCACCGGAGCGTCCCGGGGAATCGGCCGGGCGGCAGCAGCAGCCTTTGCAAAAGGAGGATATGATCTGGTTTTAAATTGTATCCATTCCGGGAAAGAGCTGAACAGCTTTGCCGGGAAGCTGCGGGAAGAGTTTGGGATTCAGACGCTGTGCTGCTGCGGTGATGTGAGCAGTTATGCGTTTGTATGCCGGATGTTTGAGGAGATCGCTGATTTTTGCAAAGGAGTGGATGTGTTGGTCAACAACGCAGGAATTTCATATATCGGATTGCTGGAAGAGATGCCTTATGAGGAATGGGAGCGGGTGCTCCATACGAATCTGACCTCTGTTTTTTCCTGCTGTAAATGTGCAATTCCTTATATGGTGGCACAGAAAGCAGGCAGGATCATCAATGTTTCTTCGGATTGGGGCGTGTACGGGGCTTCCTGTGAGGCGGCTTACTCCGCGGCAAAAGGCGGAATGAATGCGCTTACCAAAGCTTTGGCAAAGGAGCTTGCACCCAGCAATGTGCAGGTGAACGCCGTTGCCTGCGGTGTGATTGATACGGATATGAATACAGGATTTGACGAGGAAGAGCGAAGATGTCTGGAGGAGGAAATCCCGGCAGGTTATTTTGCAAAACCAGAGGAGGTAGCGGAGTTTCTCTACCAGCTTGCCGAAACGCCGCCTTATCTGACAGGTCAGATCATTGCCTTTGACGGAGGCTGGATGTAAAGCTTATGATTTTATAATTGAATATTCGATTCGCGCTACGTGTATTATTTTCAGAATGAATATAATTCGTGTGCAATTTGCGTATTATCAGGATTCCTTTCTCAAAATTGTTTTACAATACTCTCCTAGAGGGGAGGAATGATATTTGGACATCGGAACGCAGTTGCGCAATCT
This sequence comes from uncultured Roseburia sp., assembly GCA_947564765.1. Taxonomy (GTDB): domain Bacteria; phylum Bacillota; class Clostridia; order Lachnospirales; family Lachnospiraceae; genus Roseburia_B. The sequence goes on from CANODN010000068.1 coordinate 3,076, forward strand.
GTTAGAGCAGGATGGGATTACCCAGAAAGAATTAGCAGAAGCTTTGAATATTTCAACTACAACGTTAAACGGCTATGTTCAGAATCGTCGGCAGCCAGATGCCAGGACAGTCATTCGTCTCGCATCTTATTTTCATACAACTACGGACTATATTTATGGACTAACGACATTTAGGGAATCCACAACAACGCCTTACAATGCAGAGGAACGTCATCTTGTGAATATTTATCGGGCGATGCCGGAGGATAAAAGGCCTTTGTATATCGAAACCGGACGAACCTTTTCTAATTTTGGAAAGAAGAAGAAAAAATAAATATACAAAAAGCGCATCTGTTTTCTGGGCAGATGCGCTTTTGTTTATAAAAAACCTATGAATGCTTATAAGCAATTTTGGAGAGCTGAAAGGAAATCAGCAGGATAATCGCAGTAGCGGCCGGCGCGGCGAGAATGAGAGGAGAAAGGGATGTTTGTGTTTTTATAAACTCCAGATGATCCAGTGCTGTCACGGCAAACATGAGAACGGCAACAACAAAAATAACAAACAGAAGCCGCCCGCGTTCTACGCCGATCCAAAACATAAAAGGAAGATTAACCGACAGCAGAAGGAAAGCAGTGCAGACAGTAAGCAGCAAAACAACCCAGTAATTCGGTGAAAATGCAGCTTTGCCGGTTAATGTGTGAAGCCATTTGATACAGACCATGATAAATGCTGCTGCACCTACAGACAAAGCGCCTAAAATATATTTGCTGCCTACCAGTTCATTTGTCGTATAGGGAAGCATATCAGCAAGCTTATTCCATTTTGCCCGCTCATCATATCCCAAAACAGTAATCGGCAGCATAGAAGCGTAACAAATGCCGTAAGTGAGAATAAAATCATCTTGCAAAAAGCCGATTACCACTATAAATAATAAAAGCAGCTTTGTCTGTTTGAGCATTGTATAGATATCTTTTAAAATTAATCCTGTCATATTCTAAACCTCCTGTTTTGCCAAAAACAACATAATTTCTTCAATTCCTGCGGGTTCAAGATCAAAAGCCTGTGAAATCTGTGAACGCCTGACGCAGAGGGAAGAAGAATATTTTCCATCTTTTCTGCCCAGAATAGCTTCTTGCGGAATCGCGGAAATATCTGTATTGGAAACCTGTAAAATACCGTATTCCTCCAGCAGACGATCTTTCTCTTCACAGAAAAGCAGTTTTCCCTGATGCAGATATGCAATATAATCGCTGATTTTCTCCAGATCGCTGATAATATGGGAAGAAATCAGGACAGAGTGATCTTCCTCTCTCGTAAAATCATTGAAAATTTCTATGATCTCATCTCTTATGATGGGATCTAATCCGCTTGTGGCTTCGTCTAAAATCAAAAGCTTTGGCTGGTGGGATAATGCCGTGGCAATTGCCAGCTTCATCTTCATGCCTCTGGAATATTCTTTGAACGGCTTACGTTCCGATAATTGAAACTGACGGATATAGTTAAAAAAGATATCTTCCTGCCAGTTCCTATAGGTCCGCTTCATGATCTGATTGACATTTTTTGCATGCAGCACTTCCGGGAAATAGGCTTCATCCAATACGATTCCGATATCCTCCTTTACCTGATGAAAATCTGCGGATTGATTGTCCTTTCCCAAAATCAGGATTTCACCGGAATCTCTTTTGACCGTATTCATCAAAAGGGAAATCGTCGTGCTTTTTCCGGCGCCGTTCTCTCCGATCAGGCCCATGATACAGCCGGTTGGAAGAGATAAAGAGACATCATTCAACGAAAATGAGCGATAAGCTTTGGATACGTGTTTCATTTCGATTGCGTTCATTCTTCTACCTCCAGGATGCGAAACATTTCCACCAGCTCTTCGCCGGTAAGACCGCAGCCTCCGGCCAGCTTCCGGATTGCCTGCATATGTGCTTCGATTTTTTTTAAGTTTTCTTCCCGAATCAATTCCAGATTCGTACCTGCCACAAAACAGCCCTTTCCGGCAACGGTATGGATAAAGCCCTCCCGTTCCAGTTCGTCGTAAGCCCGCTTTGTTGTAATGACGCTGATACGAAGATCCTTTGCAAGATTCCGAATGGAGGGGAGCGCATCGCCTTCTTTTAAAGAGCCGTTTAGTATGAGGTCTTTGATCTGGGTATAGATTTGTTCATAAATAGGCTGGTTGCTGGAATTTCGAATGATAATGTTCATGTGCTTTCCTCCATTACTGTTTATATACAATATATACAGTTGAAACGCATTTGTCAACACTTTTTTATCAAATTATACTTATAATGGGATGCCCGGAGGGTATAAAAAATCCGTAACGATAGCGCAGAAGGCGGAACCGTTACGGATTTGAAATTTTAGAAAGCCATATAGTTTAAATACAGATCCATAAATTGCGGATCGTTGGCCAGGGAGATTTCCTCGGCAGATTGCTGTATCTGCGAAAGAAACTCTTTTGGCTGTTCTGCCAGATACAAAAGAGCGCCCTTTAAAGAGGTATTTCCTTCCAAAACGGTTTTGGAAAGAAGTTCTTTTGGCAAAAGACCGATTGCAGCGGCTTTTTCGATATTTAAATAGTATCCGAAGCCGCCGGCAAGATAGACTTTGCCGATTTCATCATAAGAAGTATCTGCACGGAAAAGCAGCGTTTCCATTCCGGCGCGGATCGCAGCTTTTGCCATTTGAATTTCCCGGATATCCTGTTTTGTAAAACGAATCCATGCAGAAGCTTCGGTTTGTGCCAGGGGATAGCCTTCTTTAAAGTAAGCGTCTTTTAATTTTCCGGTTTTATCCATAATTTTGGCAGAAAGAAGCTCGGCGGTTGTTTCAATCACGCCGGTGCCGCATATGCCTTTTGGCTTACGGTCTCCGATTGTTTGCACAAAGGGAACGCCCTTTTCGATTGTAACATTTGAAATGGCGCCGGGAACACTGCCCATGCCCCATTTGATATTTCCGCCTTCAAATGCCGGACCTGCGGCCGTGGAGGTCACAAAGAGACGGCGATCTTTCCATAGAGCCATTTCTCCGTTCGTGCCGAGATCCAAAAACAGAACCGGCTCTGCTGATTCCGACAAGATATGGCAGGCATAGAGGCCGGCTGTGATATCGGCGCCTACAAAGGGAGAAATTCCCGGAAGCAGAGTGACCGTTGGGGAACCTGAAAGCTCCTCGGATTTGCCGAAAACTGTCTCAAAATCCAGTTCTTCCAGAGCAAGCGTTTTGGCCTGAAAGGGATGCTTTGCGAAGCCTTCGCAGGAATATCCCCTTAAAAGATGCAGCATAACGGTATTTGCAGCAATTGCGATATGACGGATTCGGTAAAAATCCGTGAGGTTCTGCCGGATCAAACGGGAAATGCCTTTTTGCAGATCTTTTTGAATACTTTTTTGCAGAAGATCTTTTTTGCCTTCGTTGGAGGCCTGTATTCTGCTGATAATATCTGCGCCGAAGGCTCTTTGGGAATTTACCGCGGTAAGGGTGTCAAGACAGATGCCGGTGTGCAGGTCAAGGAGAGAAAATGCAAGGGTTGTCGTACCGATATCAATGGCGATGCCGCAGTCTCCTTTGGGATAGGAAGAAAGAATCCGAAAGGGAGCAGGCGTATCCGAGCTGTTTCCCAGTGCCTTAAAATCCGATTCCAAATGGTCCTCTATCCGGATGGTAAGAGGCTCCTGCAGGATGGCCAGACAGGAAAGGCGCATTCCCATATCCAGCTCAGCCTCGGAAAATGCGCTGCGGTCTCCTTCTGTTACAGGCAGATTTCCGCGCAAAACCTGGACGCCGCATTTTTTGCAGATGCCCTGACCGCCGCAGTATGCGGGCAGGAAAATGCGATGCTTCTGCAGAATTTCCAGCAGATTGCTGTGGGGCGGACATAAAATTTCCGTTGTTTCATAGCTGCTTTTGGAATTTGGGCGCCATTTTACCCGAAGTAAGAGCTCTCTGGTATTTCGCAGCGGACAGTTTTGGCTGGTACATGCTTCACAGTTATGCTCTGTGTGGTTTTTCTGCAGATCTCTGGTGAGTGTAAAGACGAGACTCATGGATTTTGCAGGACTTAGCATAGAGCCGGAAGTAATGGAAAGGCCAAGGGTGCGGTCTGCGTGTAAAGCATGAAAAATTTCTGACTGCATTTCCAGGGGGAGATCCCGGGGGATTTCCAGCCGTCCTGCAATGCCGTATCCTTCCTCCAGGCAAAGCTGGCGGATTATGGGCAGCAGTTGTTTTTCAAATGCAAAAAGACAGCTGTCGGCCATGGCATCAATAACAGAGGCGTTGAGCAGCTCCTGCTTGTCCGTGTATGTTTTTATCAGCCGGCCGGTGCTTTCTCCAATGGTCAGAATAGCATATAACAGGGGACAATCATCCGCTTCGGCGTTGTCCTTTTGGCAGGGCAGCCAAAAAGAAGGCTTTGTGATCAAAAGAGCGGCTTTCGGCTGTATACGCATCTGTACCGGCAGGCTAAATTTGCGGAACAGCGCAGAGAGTTCTGTCTGATTGGAGACGGCAGGCTGCCGGCCCAGCAGAGCGGCCGTAATATCAAAGTCCGGCCGGATTTGTTTTCCGGAGATAATTCGGATGTCTTTCATGTGGTTCACCTCGGATGTATGGTTGGATTCGCTAAAAACGGAGCCGCCTGTTTGAAAAGGGGCTCCGTTCATATAAATTACATTTCGGGAAGAGAATCAAATCCCGGTTTTAAATCCTCGTCTGTGGGAATATAGTCGGACATTTCGCCGTTGTTGTATTTCTCGTAGGCTACCATGTCAAAATATCCGGTTCCGGTTAAGCCGAATACAATCGTTTTTTCTTCTCCGGTTTCTTTGCATTTTAATGCTTCGTCAATGGCAACGCGGATAGCATGGGAGCTTTCCGGTGCTGGAAGGATGCCTTCGATTCTTGCAAACTGCTCTGCGGCCTCGAATACGGCATTTTGTTCTACGGCGCGGGCTTCCATAAGACCGTCATCGTATAACTGGGAAAGGACAGTGCTCATGCCGTGGTAACGAAGTCCGCCCGCATGGTTTGCGGAAGGAATAAAGCCGCTGCCCAGGGTATACATTTTGGCCAGAGGACAAACCTTTCCGGTATCGCAGAAATCGTATGCAAATTTGCCCCTGGTAAAGCTTGGGCAGGATGCAGGCTCAACGGCGATGAAGTGATAATCCTTCTCACCCCGCAGCTTTTCTCCCATAAACGGAGAAATCAGTCCGCCGAGATTGGAACCGCCGCCGGCGCAGCCGATGATGATATCCGGCGTAATGCCGTATTTATCCAAAGCGGCTTTGGTTTCCAGGCCGATTACGGATTGGTGCAGCAGTACCTGATTGAGAACGCTTCCCAATACATAACGATAGCCTTCCGTTCCCATAGCGGCTTCTACGGCTTCTGAGATCGCACAGCCAAGGCTGCCGCTGGTTCCGGGATGCTCCGCTAAGATTTTCCGTCCGACTTCCGTTGTTTCGGAGGGAGAGGGGGTAACGCTTGCTCCATAGGTGCGCATCACTTCCCGGCGGAAGGGCTTTTGCTCATAGGAAACCTTTACCATATATACTTTACAGTCCAGATCAAAGTAAGCGCATGCCATAGAAAGAGCGGTGCCCCATTGGCCTGCACCGGTTTCGGTGGTAACGCCTTTTAATCCCTGCTTCTTTGCGTAGTATGCCTGCGCGATAGCTGAGTTTAATTTGTGGCTTCCGCTGGTGTTGTTTCCTTCGAATTTGTAATAAATTTTGGCGGGAGTCTGTAATTTCTCTTCCAGACAGTAAGCACGAACCAGCGGGGAGGGACGGTACATTTTATAGAATTTTAAAATTTCCTCCGGAATGTCAATATAGGCTGTGGTATCGTCTAACTCCTGCTTTGCCAGCTCCGTACAGAATACGCCGGAAAGCTCTTCTACTGTCATGGGTTTCAGGGTTCCCGGATTTAAAAGGGGAGCCGGTTTATGTTTCATATCTGCCCGTACATTATACCACTGTCTCGGCATCTCATGTTCGTGCAGATAGATTTTGTAAGGGATGGTTGTTTCACTCATTTCTCCTGTCTCCTTTTTTCTTTTTACGCTACCATTTTCTTGGGATTCTGTCAAGAAAGGATGGCTTGTCATGTTTTTTGAAACAGGGCTGTCATGCTGTTAGCCTGCTTTTCT
>CANODN010000069.1 GCA_947564765.1 uncultured Roseburia sp.
CTTCTGCGGAACAACGGCGTCCATGTGCGGGGTAGAGAGCGCTCTGTATGAAAAGCGGAATGATTCCCTTCGGCTTGGATTAAATCAGCCGGAGATTTCCGTAAATGATGAAGTGAAACAGATTACTTCTCCGATGATTTGTAAAAAGAACCGGTATTATGTCAGTATCGGAGAGGTAGCAGAAAATATCGGATACAATTTTGAATGGAATATAGAGAAAAATCAGGCTTCGGCAGTAGATACCGCAGAATCGGCGTCTATTGTTCCGGCGAGCTATGATTTGAGAAAACGTGACCGGGTTGGTGTGATCAAAAATCAGGGGAATACGGGGACCTGTTGGGCCTTCGCTTCTTTGAGCGCCATGGAATCGGATATGATGCCGGAAGAGACGATGGAGTTTTCACCGGATCATATGAGCTTGAGCAATTCTTTTCTGGTGGATGCGAATGCAGGAGGCGAATATACTATGGCAATGGCCTATCTGCTGGCATGGCAGGGACCGGTGTTTGAAAAGGACGATCCCTTTGGAGATGGCAAAAGCGAGCCCGGGCTTGGAGCTGTGAAGCATGTCCAGGAAATTCAGATTATGGAAGGCAAGGATTATGCAAAGATAAAAGAAGCGGTATTCCAATATGGAGGCGTGCAGACGTCCTTGTACAGTGACCTTGGAAATAATGCCGCTGCTTCGGCCTTTTTTAACCGGGAGCACAATGCCTATTGTTATATGGGAACGGAAAAGCCAAATCACGAGGTTGTGATTATCGGTTGGGACGATCACTATGCCAAAGAGAATTTTTCCGTCAATGTAGAAGGGGATGGAGCATTTATCTGTCAAAACAGCTGGGGAGAACAATTTGGAGAATCCGGTGTATTTTACGTGTCTTATTATGATACGAATATCGGAAGTCATAATGTTGTTTATACAAAAGTAGAAAGTACAGATAATTATGATAAAATTTATCAGTCAGATCTCTGCGGCTGGGTAGGTCAGATCGGATTTAACAGGCCGACGGTATACGGCGCCAATATCTATACGGCAGAGGAAGCGGAAGAATTGAAGGCAGTGGGATTTTATGCAATTGGAAAAAATACGGAATACCGCGCTTATCTGGTACATGATTTTGAAAATACGGATTCCTTGGAGGACCGGGAGCTGATCGCAGAAGGCAGACTGGAAAATCCGGGCTATTACACGATAGCATCCGAAAAGAAAGTTTCTTTGAAGCCGGGAGAAAAATATGGCATTTTATTATATATCAATACGCCGGAGGCCGTACATCCTATGGCCATTGAATATGCTGCAGACGAAGCAACAAAAGAAGCGGATCTGACAGACGGAGAGGGGTATATCAGCGCCAACGGAAAACGTTGGGAGCATGTGGAAGAGGCTTTTTCCTGTAATCTCTGTCTGAAAGCATATACGAATCGGAAAAGTGTGGAGGAATAATGAATTGGAAGAAAAAATCCTTAAGAAAACAGCGGTTTTTGTTTTGGTCATTGCAATAGCTGCCTGCGGAACAATTTCTTATTTTCCCCGTTTGAAAACAGCCTCTGAAGAATTTTTGACGGCAATGAAGGAGTATCAGACGAAAACAAAGGCGGAGCAGCTGAATATGACAGGGCTTGAAATTATGGAATATAATAATGAGCAGGTCAAAAAGGAGACGAAGGAGGAGCCGTCTTTTTCCGGACAGATCCGTCTGCAGCTTCCGCTCGGCGTATCAGGCAAAGATCTTAGTGTGACGGAGGATTATCTAACCCGGACGGTAGATATCCGCATTCCTTATGCAGGTGAGGATTATTTTTTTGAATATCCGATATTGGGAAAAGCAGACGGGATAGAAAGTCTCAATTATGAATTTCATAAAAGCTATGGGATTGTGCAGCTTGTGACAGAGAAGGTATGCGAATTAAGCAGCAGCTATGACGGGGATTATTTTTATATCGGCTTTTTGACACCGCAGGAACTCTATGATAAAGTAGTAGTTATTGACGCCGGACATGGAGGAGATGATCCGGGAACGAAAAAACAGGGTATTTGTGAAAAGGATATCAATCTGGATATTCTTTTAAGATTAAAAGAGCTGTTTGATGCGTCAGAGGATACGTCTATCGGCGTATATTATACCAGAACCACGGACAAAAATCCGGAACCAAAAGACCGGGTCGGATTGGCTAATAAATCGGATGCGGATCTGTTTATCAGTATACATAATAATTCTACAAAAAGCGGCAGGATGTCCAGTATCAACGGGACACAGGTGATGTATGATGAGGTTCGCAGTGAGAAGGACCCGAAAGCAAAGGAATGGGCGCAGATTTGTCTGGAGGAAGTAACGACCGTGACAGAAAGCTCAAATAAAGGTCTGGTGGCAGGCAATGAGTCTTATATTATAGGAAACAGCAAGGCCCCGGCAGTTTGGATTGAAGTAGGGTTTATGACGAATCAGACAGAGCTTGACAAGCTTCGTTCCAGAGCGTATCAGAGTAAAGCCGCGCAGGGAATTTATAATGCAATTATGCGGGCGTTTGAAGAAGGATATTGAGAAAAGCGGGAATGACGCCGGAGGGTTTGCGTTGTGTGCAGAAAGGATGCACATAAACGGGAAAAGGAGAATTTTTCATGAAGAAGAAAATTATTTTTGCAACAGGAAATATGGACAAAATGCGGGAGATCCGGGAAATTTTAGGGGGACTGGATGCAGATATTTTGTCTATGAAAGAGGCGGGGATTCATCTTGATATCGAAGAGAACGGGACAACATTTGAAGAAAATGCGATGATTAAGGCAAAGGCTGTAGCTGAAGCCGTAAATGAAATTGTACTGGCAGACGATTCCGGACTGGAGATTGATTATCTGAATAAAGAGCCGGGAATATATTCCGCGCGTTATATGGGCGAGGATACGCCTTATGAGATCAAAAATCAGGCATTGCTGGAGCGGCTTTTGGGTGTTCCGAAAGAGCAGCGTACAGCTCGTTTTGTCTGTGCAGTGGCAGCGGCTTTTCCTGACGGGGAAGTGATTGTGAAGCGGGGGACGATCGAAGGTTACATCGGGGAGAAACCGGAAGGGGAAAACGGTTTTGGTTACGATCCGATTTTTTACGTGGACAAATATCACTGTTCTACGGCTGCGCTTACCAGAGAAGAGAAAAATGCGATCAGTCATCGGGGGAATGCATTGAGACAGATTAGAGCGGAATTGGAGAAACGGCAACAGTAATCAGTGAAACGGCCGAAAGAGGGGGATAGGAGTATAGGATGAAGGTTTTGATTATCAGTGATACACATGGCAGGCATACAAATTTAAGAAAGGTATTGGAGCGGGAAGCATCGGTGGATTTGGTGATTCATTTGGGAGATGCAGAAGGCTGTGAGGATTATATAGAGGAAATTGCAGGATGTCCGTTGGAAATCGTATCGGGAAACAGTGACTTTTTTTCAATACTGCCGCAGGAGAAAGAGCTGGAGCTTGGGAAGTATAAGATTCTGATTACACATGGACATTATTATTATGTCAATGCTGGATTTGAAGATATCCAGAAGGAAGCAGAAGGCAGAGGATGTGATATTGTGATGTTTGGACATACCCACAGGCCTCTGCTTCATTATGGGAAAAAGGTGATTGCCATAAATCCCGGCAGCCTTTCTTATCCACGGCAGGAGGGGAAGCAGCCTTCCTATATGATTATGGAAATCAATGACTGCGGGGAGGCGGATTTTGATATCCGGTATGTATAGTATAAATCTGAAAAAAGTATAAACAATCATCAAATCCGTTTCCGACATCCTGAAATTGTGGTAAAATACAAGCGTTTATGAGTTAGTTTCAAATAACACAGACGATAATGGAGGATGAGATGATCAAATACAGTGTAAAAAAGCCGTTTACCGTTTTGGTTGCGGTGATCATTGTGCTGGTGGTTGGATTTGTTTCCCTTACAGGAATGAAAACGGATCTGCTTCCGGAGATGAGCATGCCTTACATGCTGGTCATTACAACTTATCCCGGAGCCAGTCCGGAGAAGGTTGAGGAAAATGTTACAAAACCAATGGAAAGCACATTGGGGACGATCAATGGCGTGGAGAATGTTACTAGCAGCAGTGCGGAAAATTACAGTATGGTGATGCTGGAATTTGCGGAAGATACCAGTATGGACTCTGCGATGGTAAAGGTGTCGTCTGCCACGAATCAAATCGAATCTTCATTGCCGGATACCTGCGGAACGCCGAATATCATGGAAATCAGCATGGATATGATGGCGACGATGTATGTCAGCGTCAGTTATGAGGAAAAAGATATCTATGAACTGTCTGATTTTGCAGAAGATGTGGTCGTTCCTTATTTTGAACGCCAGACAGGCGTGGCAAGCGTATCCGATCTGGGTATTGTAGAGCAGACAATCGAGGTGCGTTTGAATCAGGAAAAGATCGATAAGATCAATGAGCAGATTCTGCTTTTGACCAACGATAAGCTGGCAGACGCCAAAACCGAACTGGCAGATGCGGAAAATTCTCTGTCGGATGCCAGATCAAAAATCAGCAAACAGGAGGAAGAACTGTCGAATCAGCAGAGTACAACGTCCTCGGAATTAGCGGATGCAACGTTGCAGCTGAACGAAGCAGTTGCCTCAAGAGCAGCCTATGAATCCCAGCTTACCAGTTTAAAAGCCAGTAAAAGCGCCCTGGAGGGAGAAAAAAAGGCTTATAAAAAGAATAAAATCAAAAGTACATACAATAGTCTGAATGAGATGTTTGTTCAAATGAAAACAGCTGCGGCAGGCATACAGGCTCAAATGGGAGCATACAGCCCGATTGATGCGGCACAGATGCCGGAAAATGTCAAGGATGCTATGGATCATCCGGAGAAGCTTGCTTATTTTAAAACGGCAGTGGAGACGCTTGCTTCCATGCCCGGTTCTCAGCTGGATGCTTCTATGACGGAACAGGCAAAGAAGCTGGATCAAAAGACGTTAAAGCAGCTTTATGAAATCGTAAATGTCCGGTTGCCGCAGATTGATACGGAGCTGGCGAATCTGGAAATCGAAATCAAAGCAGCGGAGGAAGTATTAAAGCAGGTAGAAAAGCAGATGGCTTCTGTTGATGACGCCTATAAACAGGCAGAGGCAGGTAAAATTACGGCAGCTGCAGGCTTTGGCTCTGGCAGCGCGCAGATTGCGGCGGCAAAGACTGCTATGGAAGAAGCGCAGGAAGAGCTGGAAAATGCCAACAAAACCTATCAGGAGTCGGCGGAAGAAGCAAGGAAAAATGCCAATGTTGATCAGATGCTTACATTAGAGGCCTTGTCCGGTATGATTTATGCCCAGAATTTTTCTATGCCGGCCGGTTATCTGGATGATGAAAATGACAAACAGTGGCTTTTGAAGGTAGGGGAGAATTATACGTCTGCAGGAGAGCTGGAAGAAATGGTGCTCTGTGAAATCGACGATATCGGAGATATTCATTTAAAGGACGTTGCAGATATTACAACCATTGACAATGCAGGAGATTCCTATGCAAAGGTAAACGGAGATCCGGGTGTGATTCTTTCTGTTTTTAAAGGCAGTACAGCCGGAACCAGTGATGTGTCAAAGGCATGTTTGAAAGCAATTGATGAATTGCAGGAGGAATATCCGGGACTGAATATTACGCCTCTTGTCAATCAGGGCGAATATATTTCCATGATTATCGAAAGTATCGTGTCGAGTATGGTAATCGGCGCGCTGCTGGCCATTATTATTCTGGCGATTTTCCTGTTGGATGCGAGGCCGACGCTGGTTGTTGCATTCAGTATTCCGTTTAGTGTGCTGACTGCGATTGTCATTATGTATTTTACGGGAATATCCATTAATATGATGTCTTTATCCGGTTTATCTCTGGCCGTGGGTATGTTAGTGGATAACTCCATTGTAGTCATAGAGAATATATACCGCCTGCGGTATCGGGGACTGAATGCGCCCCGTGCGGCTGTCCAGGGAGCGAAACAGGTGTCAGGAGCGATTATTGCATCTACCCTTACCACAATCTGCGTATTTTTCCCTATGGTATTTACAACGGGAATGGTAAGGGATTTGATGCTTCCCTTTGCGCTTACCATTACCTTTGCTTTGACGGCGTCTCTGGCGGTTGCCCTTTCGGTCGTGCCTACTATGGGCTCCGTTATGTTAAGAAAGGCGACGCCGAAGCAGCATCGCATTTTTGACCGGATTCAGGATATGTATGCCGGCATTTTGAAATTCTGTCTGCGGTTTAAGGCAGTACCCCTTGGAATTTCCGTTGCGCTTTTGGCATTTTGTATTGTTATGGTTATGAGAATGGGAATTGTTTTGATCCCGGATATGGGAAGCGAGCAGATTTCCGTTACAGCGGTTATGCCGGAAGAGGATGACAAGGATACGGCTTATAAAAAAGCGGATGAAGTCATGGAAGCCATTCTTTCCGTGGAAGGCATTGAATATACAGGAGCTATGGACGCCAGCAGCTCTGCGGGACTGATCGGCGGCATGGGAGGCTCCTCCGAAGACAATTACGGAAGCTTTTCTTATTTCGTTCTGCCCGGGGAGGATTACAGCAGTAAAAAGCAGGTGGAAGAAATCTGTAAGGCAATTGAAGAAAATACGAAAGAGCTGGATTGTGAAATCACAGTATCCAATTCCATGATGGGTGAAATGGATGAAATGCTCGGCAGCGGCCTGCAGCTGGATATCAATGGTTCCGATCTGGATACCTTAAAGACGGTCAGTGAAGAAATTATGGAGATGCTTGGAAAGGTAGAGGGCTTTGACAATATTTCCAACGGACAGGAAGAAGCAGACGAAGAAATTCATTTGAATATAGACAAAGACGCTTCTATGCGGCTGGGATTAACGGGCGCCCAGATTTACAGCGATATTTCCGATCGTCTGACAACGGATAAAACAGCAGTGACGATGACGGTGGATGATACGGATATGGACGTTAAGATCGTCAATGAAAGAAATCTTCTGACCAAAGAAAATCTTATGGATATGGAATTTGAAACGAAGAAGCAGGATGAGGATGGCAAGACGGTAACGGAAACCCATAAGCTCAGTGAATTTGCAACCTTAGATTACGGTAGCAGTGTAGCAGGCATCAGCCGTTCCAACGGGGAAAGGCAGATGAGCATTACGGCGGAAACGAAAGAGGGATATAATACGACGCTTCTTTCACGGGAAGTAGAGGAATTGCTTTTGGATTACGAGCTGCCGGAAGGATACAGTATTGAATTCGGCGGGGAAACCTCGAATACGGCAGATATGATCAATCAAATGGGAAAACTGCTGCTGCTGGGATTTTTGCTGATCTATCTTGTTATGGTGGCTCAGTTCCAAAGCCTGTTGTCTCCGTTTATCGTTATTTTTACCGTGCCGCTGGCCTTTACAGGAGGTCTTTTGGCAATGCTCTTTACCGGAGAGCAGATGTCTTTGATTACGCTTATGGGCTTTCTGGTTCTTATGGGAACGGTTGTAAATAACGGAATTGTTTTTGTCGATTATACCAATCAGCTGCGCATCGGCGGAATGACAAGGCATGACGCCCTGGTTGCTACCGGAAAAACCCGTATGCGGCCGATTTTGATGACGGCGTTTACCACGATTCTTGCCATGTTAGCCATGATCTTCAGCCAAAATACGGCAAGTGAGCTGGGACGGGGCATGGCGATCGTTGTTGCAGGCGGTTTGTTTTACGCTACGTTTATGACAATGTTTATCGTGCCGGTTATGTACGATATTTTGTACCGCAAAGAGGTGAATGTTGTTGATATTGGAGACGATTCCATGGATGATGCACCGGACGATGCGGCAGAATTTATTGAACAGTTAAATCGTGCGGAATAGCAGAAAAAGGGCGGCTGGAATAGCCGCCTTTATCAGCTGTTATTTCATAGAGGCTCTTACGGTGGGAAGATGACTGAGGTTATTGTCGTCTGTGCCATCGGGAATCGATTTTAGATATTCCGTGCCTTTCCGATGCGCAATGCCGACACCTGCAATTTCACCTGCCCTCGCAAGGGCAACACCTTCTGCTTTGTCTACAATCCGGTCGTCGGAAAGCTGATATCCGGTTACCTTTCCGCCCTGTTTCACAAGTCCGGTAATTTCTTTGGCGTTGGCGGACGGTTTTGGGATATCATCCAGGGTGTTTATTGCAAATGAAATTCCTGTATTTTCTTTTGCGTCCATAATAATGCCTCCTTTCGCAAATAGTGTATGGAATGGAGGGGAAATTATACCGTATAAGATGCCGTTTCCTTGAAAAGAGACGAGGTTTATGGTAGTATGATCATGCAAAAGCAAAGAAATAAAAAGAAATAATGGAGAAAATATGAGCAGCGAAAATAAAAAAACAGAACAATTAATACAGCTTTACAAAGAAGATACAGCAAAGGAAAATTTAAATGCATTGCTGCATCAGATGAAGAAAACCGTTTTTCTGACACCGGCTATGCTTCCGGATACGCAGGAGGCACGGGAGTTGAAGCAGCATATCAAAGAGAATCCCGGGGAACAGATTAAAATGCCGAAGGGAACCGTGCCGATTCCTGCTATTTTAAACAATCAAAAAGGGGAAAAGTTTTTTCCCATATATTCCAGTACAGAGCAGATTCCAAAAGAACCGAGGTTTGATATTTTGATGAATATTCCCTTCTGGTCCTGTTGTAAATTATCTCTGGTAGGACGGACGGAGGAGCGGTAAGCAAAAAAAGGGCCCGAAGGGCCATTACTTCCTTTTCTCTTTTGG
>CANODN010000070.1 GCA_947564765.1 uncultured Roseburia sp.
GTAGAAGAAAAGATTGAGTTTTTTAACCTTCTTGTAAAACTGGGATTTAAGGAGAGGGGATGTATTTTGCACCCAAGGCATCCTATGCTGCCGGTGAAGCTGCAGACGCAGAGTTAAAGGAATGTATTCTCCAGATGCACAAAAGGGACATGGAATGCATTCTGGAAATGGATTTTCCTGAAACAGTGCCTTTGGAAATGATTCTTGAAGTGTTGAAATTCTGGGTAAGAGAATATCATGTAGATGGATTTCATTTGCAGGGAGATAAAATTCCCATAGAACTTTTGCTGGAGGATTCCTATCTGGGGAGAACCAAGCTTTTTTATAAAGGGATGACAGAACGGATGATAGCGGATGCGGAGAAGGAATATCCGAGAGCTTTTCTCTATACAGACGAATTTCTTTATCCCTGCAGGAAACTGGCCAGCGGAGTCAACGGCAGCATCAGTGAGTTGGCTGATCAGCTGCGAAAGCAGAATGAGAAGCTTGGATATGTGAATTATTTTGCCGATAACAACGGTTTTACGTTAAATGATCTGTTTACCTATGCACAGAAGCACAATGAAGCCAACGGAGAAAACAATGCAGACGGTCCGGTATGGAACTGCAGTATTAACTGTGGCGTAGAGGGAGAAACCAGCAGCAGAAACGTACAGAAGATCCGTATCCGCCGTATGAGAAATATGGCTGCCATGCTGTTTTTGGCCCAGGGAGTTCCCCTGCTGATGTCAGGTGACGAGGACTGCAATTCCCAAAAGGGAAATAACAATGTCTATTGTCAGGACAATACGATCGGCTGGAAGGATTGGAACTCAACCAGACAGGCAAAGGAGTTTTTCCGGTATATCAAAAAGCTGATTGCATTTCGGAAGGACCATGAGATTCTCCGCATGGAGCAGCCGATGCAGCTTGCGGATACAAAATCCTGCGGCTGTCCGGATTTGTCTTATCACGAAGAGGCGGCATGGACTTCTCCGGGGATTTTTAACCGGAGATCGCTGGGAATCCTTTATTGTGGCAGATATGTGAAGGAAACTGAGGATGTTTACATTGGATTTAATTTTTCGGATCTGCAGAAAAATCTTGCGATTCCGGGAAAAAAGGGAAAGCGCAAATGGTATCTTTATATGGATACAGCGGTAAAACAGGCATTTCTGGCAGAGCCGGAGGAAATAAAAGAGGCGTTCTATACATTGGAAGCACAGAGTGTCTGCATTATAATTGGAAAGTAGAAAGCAGGAAGATGTTATGAAAGCATGGGAGCACTTAAAAACCATTGTGCATCATAAAAATCTGGTGCGTAAGGGATGTTTTCGGGTGGGTTTGTACCGCCAGGGAATCATGCATGACTGGTCAAAATATACGCCGGTAGAATTTTTGGTTGGATGCAGATATTATCAGGGAAATAAAAGTCCGAACAATGCAGAGCGGGAAGAAAAAGGATATTCTTCCGCGTGGCTGCATCACAAGGGCAGGAATAAGCATCATCTGGAGTACTGGATTGATTATTCTGCCCAGGGCAATAAGCAGATGCAGGGTATGCGCATGCCGGTCCGATATGTAGTGGAAATGTTTATAGACCGGATTGCCGCCTGTAAGAACTATCAGAAAGAAAATTATACCGACCGCAGCCCTCTGGAGTATTATGAGCATGGCAGAGACCATTATATGCTCCATGACGAGACGAGAAAACTTTTGGAGAAGCTTTTGCACATGCTGGCAGACGAGGGAGAGGAGAAGGTATTTCGTTATATTCGTACCAATGTATTAAAAAATTCAGGCCGTTTCAAAAGGAAACGAAGCGGAAGAAATCGCCGCAGAAGGCAGAAATCAGAAAGAAGGATCAAAGGATGTTAAACGGAAAAAAGATTTTATACAGCGGAATGCAGGCAACAGGAACTCTTACACTGGGAAATTATCTTGGAGCCTTAAAGAACTGGGTGACTTTAAATGAAGAATATGAATGTCTCTACGGCGTTATGGATCTGCATTCTCTGACGGTCAGACAGAACGCGGCAGAGTTTCGGAAAAACGCCCGTTCTTTATATGCCCTTTATGTAGCGGCGGGCTTAGATCCGGAGAAAAACTGCATTTATTATCAGTCTCATGTGTCCGGTCATGCAGAATTAAGCTGGATCTTAGGCTGTTTTACTTATATGGGAGAGCTGAACCGTATGACGCAGTTCAAAGACAAGGCTGCAAAGCATGCAGATAATATCAATGCAGGATTGTATACCTATCCGGTACTTATGGCGTCGGATATTCTTCTGTATCAGGCAGATGTGGTTCCGGTAGGAGTAGACCAAAAGCAGCATTTGGAGATTACAAGAGATATTGCCCAGCGTTTTAACAGTCTCTACGGAGATGTATTTACCGTTCCGGAAGCTTATATTTCCAAATCCGGTGCAAAGATTATGAGTCTTCAGGACCCTTTGAAGAAAATGTCGAAATCCGATGAAAACGTCAATGCCGCAATTTTTCTGCTGGATGATCGGGATACGATTATCCGTAAATTTAAACGGGCGGTGACGGATTCTGGATGCGAGGTACGTTACGGGGAGGATAAGCCCGGCGTAAGCAATCTTATGGATATCTACAGCTGCGTGACCGGCAAAGATTATGCGGCAATTGAAAAGGAATTTGACGGGAAAGGCTACGGAGACTTTAAGCTGGCTGTGGGAGAGGCCGTTGCCGGTGAGCTTTCCCCGCTTCAGGCCCGCTATAAGGAATTGATGGAGGATAAGACATATCTGGACTCCATGATCAAAATGAACGACGAGAAAGCGGGATACTATGCAGCAAAGACATTGCGCAAGGTACAAAAGAAAGTGGGACTGACTGAAAAAATAAAATAAGCCCGAAAAAAGTTGGAAAGGCACGAACAACATGGACTTTTCATAGGATATATCAAGTAAGTTTTTGAGGTGTCATCTTGAAAACTTTTTTATCCCCTCTGAATGCAGCGGAAGAAAAGGAGTACTTAAGACGACGGAAAGAGGGAGATCCGGAGGCCAAAAAGGTGCTGGTGGAGCGTAATATGCGTCTGGTGGCTCATATTTCCAAAAAATACCAGAACGCGGAAGAAGAAATGGAGGATCTGATTTCCATTGGAACGATCGGATTAATTAAGGCGGTATCCACATTTCAGGAGGATCATGGCAGCAAGCTGGCGACCTATGCGGCGAGATGTATCGAAAATGAACTGTTGATGTATTTTCGCTCCAAAAAGAAATGCTCCAGAGAGGTTTCTTTGTATGAGCCCATTGGCACAGACAAGGAAGGCAATCAGATTCAGCTTATGGATATTGTAGAAGTCGATGAGAAGGATGTGGTAGAACAGTTAGAGCTCAAACGCCAGATCGTAAGACTTTATGAGCTGATACCGGATGTTCTCGACGAAAGAGAAAAAGAAATATTAAAGATGCGTTACGGGCTTAAGAACCAGAAGCCGGTAACCCAGCGGGAAATTGCACAGAAGCTGCATATTTCCAGATCCTATGTTTCCAGAATCGAGAAGAAGGCGCTGGAGAAATTAAAAAATAATTTCTAAAATCTATTTGAAAAAGACGAAATCCGTGATATACTGATCTCGTCTTTTTATCGTTATGGTTCACTTCGTGACCAGTATTTATCTGCAGCAGTTCTGCTGCGTAATCCCCAGGAAAAACAGTTGGGAGTGACTATATGTACAGCAATATAACAACCGCCATTGTCTGCGGTTTAAAAAGCGTGTGTATTCAGGTGGAGGCAGACGTCAGTGACGGTATGCCCGTATTTGAAATGGTAGGATTTCTGGCGTCTGAAGTAAAAGAGGCCAGGGAAAGGGTGCGGACGGCACTGCATAATTGCGGATACAAAATTCCGGCGAAGCGAATTACCATTAATCTTTCTCCGGCAGATGTGCGCAAATCCGGCTCCGGTTTTGACCTGCCCATTGCCATTGCAGTTTTGGCGGCGCTGGGAGAGATAGAAGCAGGAGCGTTGGAGCGGGTTCTGGTTTTAGGAGAAATCAGCCTGAACGGAAAGATACAGCCGATACATGGCGTGCTGCCTGTCGTGGCGAAGGCAAAAGAAACGGGGATGAGGCGGTGTATCATTCCCTACGGAAATCAGGCGGAGGCAGAACTGATTCCGGGAATTGAACTATGGGCTGCCGAGGATTTGAAAGAAATTGTTTCTTATTTAAAAGGAAGAACATATCAGCGAAAACGGCCGCTTTTGGAAAAAAGCGGGCATACCTGTGTGCCGGAGCCGGATTTTTCGGAAATCAACGGTCAGAGAACCGTAAGAAGAGCCTGTGAGGTAGCGGTAGCCGGTATGCATAATTTTCTGATGATCGGGCCGCCGGGAAGCGGGAAAACCATGATTGCGAGGAGAATACCGGGAATCCTTCCGCCTATGGCAGAAGAAGAGCAGCTGGAGGTATCTGAAATTTACAGTATCTGCGGAATGCTTCCCCAAAACGGCGGATTAATGAAGCAGCGGCCTTTCCGGACGCCTCACCACACGATAAGTCCAAACGGACTTTCCGGCGGCGGAGCGTTACCGAGGCCGGGAGAAATCAGTCTGGCACATAAAGGCGTATTGTTTTTGGATGAATTGCCGGAGTATAAAAAATCGACATTGGAAATTTTGCGTCAGCCAATGGAGGACAAGGAGATTACACTGGTGAGGCAGTCCGGCACCTATCGGTATCCTTCGGATTTTATGTTGGTTGTAGCCATGAATCCCTGTAAGTGCGGCTATTATCCGGACCGGAACCGCTGCAGCTGTAAAGATACGGAGATTGCACGGTATTTGGGAAGAGTGAGCAAGCCGCTTTTGGACCGGATCGATATCTGCGCGGAGGCGCCTTTGATGCGTTATGAAGAATTGACACAAAAAGAAGCAAACGAATCCTCAGAAAGCATCCGCAGGCGGGTAATGGCAGCCTTAGAGCGGCAGCGGTATCGTTTTAAAGGGCATCCGATTCGTTACAACAGCCAGATTCTTTCCAAAGATATGGAACGGTATTGCAGGTTAAATTGCACACAACAGAAGTATATGAAGGAAATCTATCAGAAAATGAAGCTTTCGGCCAGAGGATACTATAAGATTTTAAAAACGGCCAGAACGATTGCCGATTTGGAGGATAGTGATCTGATCAGAGATCGTCATTTAAATGAAGCAGTGTGTTATCGGATGCAGGATAAAAAGTATTGGGAGTAAACTATGGAGGAAAAACAAAAATATCAGTATTGGATGAGAAGGATACCGGGAATCGGGAATAAAAAATTAAAAAAATTAGTAGAATATTGTGGCAGCGCAAAAGAGGTTTACGGATTGTCCCGAGGACAGCTGGAAAAGGTTCCGGGGATTTCTGCAAAAGATGCAGAGGCTATTTGTGCCGGCAGACGCAGCTTTGATATAGAAAAAGAAGCGGAGAAGTTTGCAGAGGAAGAAATTTCCATGATCACAATCGAAGAAGCGGACTTCCCGAAACGGCTTACGTATCTTTCCGATTGCCCCTATGCATTGTTTTATAAAGGACAGCTTCCGCCGGAAGACGAGAGGACAGCGGCTATTGTAGGAGCGCGGATGTGCTCCTCTTATGGACGGGCCGTTGCGCTGGAACTGGGAGAGCGGCTGGCAGACTGCAAAGCCGCCGTTGTCAGCGGCATGGCAGCCGGGATCGATTCCTTCGGACACTGGGGAGCAATCAAAGGCGGCGGCAGGACATACGCCGTATTGGGCTGCGGTACGGATATCTGCTATCCCAGAGGAGGAAGGGAGCTGTATGGAAAAATACAAATCAACGGAGGCCTGCTGTCGGAATATCTGCCGGGGACGCCTCCCGCAGCCGCGCAGTTTCCTGCCAGAAACCGGTTGATCAGCGGGCTTTCAGATGTGATCATTCTTGTGGAGGCGAAACAGAAAAGCGGTTCTTTGATTACTGCGGATTTTGCGCTGGAGCAGGGAAAAGAAATTTATGCCGTACCGGGAAGACTGGATGATGCTTTAAGCAAGGGCTGCAATGAGCTGATCCGGCAGGGCAGCGGCATTGTTACTTCCATAGAAGAACTGCTTTTGGAACTTGGATTTTTACCTCGGGAAAAGGAAGAGAAAGATAAGATCACAAAAAAATCACTTGAAAAAGAAGAATTGTTGGTGTATAGTTGCTTTGATTTACATCCCAGAAATCTGGAAGAGTTAGTCAAGCTAACCAAAATTCCGGTTTCTGTTCTGGCAGATTTGCTGGTGAGGCTCCAGACGAAGGGATTGATCGAAGAATATTTTAAAAATAATTACCGCAAAAAATAAAAGGAGTTTTTTGTTATGGCAAAGTACCTGGTAATCGTGGAATCACCTGCAAAGGTAAAGACGATTAAAAAGTTTTTAGGCAAAAATTATGAGGTGACTGCATCCAACGGACATGTGCGGGATCTGCCCAAAAGCCAGCTTGGAATTGATGTAGAACATGATTTTGAACCAAAATACATTACCATTCGGGGAAAGGGCGACATTCTTGCGAAGCTCAGAAAAGAAGTCAAAAAGGCTGATAAAGTATTTCTTGCAACGGACCCTGACCGGGAGGGGGAAGCAATTTCCTGGCATCTGGCAAAGGCGCTGAAGCTGGAAGGGAAAAGCGTATGCCGCATCAGCTTTAATGAGATTACGAAAAATGCCGTAAAAGCATCTTTGAAAGCGCCCAGAGAAATTGATATGGATCTTGTGAATGCGCAGCAGGCCAGACGTATGCTGGATCGTATGGTGGGATATAAGATCAGTCCGTTGCTGTGGGCGAAGGTGAAACGGGGATTGAGTGCAGGAAGGGTACAGTCTGTGGCCCTGCGTATGATTTGCGACAGAGAAGAAGAAATCAATGCATTTATACCCGATGAATACTGGAGCCTGGACGCAAAGCTCGCAGTAGAAGGAGAGAAGCATCCGATTCTTGCCAAATTTTACGGGAAAGACAATAAAAAGGTCGTTATTTCCACGCAGCAGGAAATGGAGCAGATCAGACAGGAGATCCAGACAGCCGATTATCGGATACTGGAAGTGAAAAAAGGAGAGCGTATCAAAAAAGCGCCGCTGCCTTTTACCACCAGTACCTTGCAGCAGGAGGCCTCCAAAACGTTGAATTTTTCCATTCAAAAGACGATGCGGATCGCACAGCAGTTGTATGAAGGAATTGATATTAAGGGACAGGGTACGGTGGGTCTGATCACATATTTGAGAACAGATTCTGTGCGTATTTCAGAGGAAGCCGATCAGGCGGCAAGAGAATATATTGCGTCTGCATATGGAGAAAAATATGCTGCAGGCCATGCAGGTAAAAAGCAGAGCTCCGTTAAAATACAGGATGCCCATGAGGCAATCCGGCCTTCTGATATTGCAAGGACGCCGGTATTGGTCAAGGAATCCCTTTCCAGAGATCAGTTCCGTCTCTATCAGCTGATCTGGAGGCGGTTTGCAGCCAGCAGGATGAAAGAGGCGGTCTATGAGACGACATCGATCACCATTGGAGCAGGTGCATACCGTTTTCATGTATCCGCTTCCAAGATCGCCTTTGATGGATTTTTGTCTGTATACACAGCATCGGAGGAAGAAAAAGAAGGAAACAATGTTCTGTTAAAATCCATTGATGAAAATACAAAACTGAAACTGCAGGAATTAGATGGAAAACAGCATTTTACACAGCCTCCGGCACATTATACCGAGGCATCTTTGGTAAAAGCACTGGAAGAGCTTGGAATTGGCCGTCCCAGCACGTATTCTCCGACGATCACGACACTTCTGGGAAGAAGATACGTGGTAAAAGAGAATAAGAATCTTTATATAACAGAATTGGGCGAAGTGGTAAATTCCATTATGAAGGAATCATTTCCTTATATTGTAGACGAACATTTTACTGCCAATATGGAATCTCTGTTGGACAAAGTCGGAGAGGGAACGGTTAACTGGAAGGCCGTGGTGAGTAATTTTTATCCGGATCTGGAGGAGGCTGTGGCACACGCAGAAAAGGAACTGGAGAAGGTAAAAATCGAGGATGAAGTAACCGATGTGATCTGCGAGGAATGCGGCAGGAATATGGTAATAAAATACGGTCCTCACGGCAAATTTTTAGCCTGTCCCGGCTTTCCGGACTGCAGGAATACCAAGCCTTATCTGGAAAAAACAGGGATAGCGTGTCCGGTGTGCGGAAAAGAAGTCGTTATTAAAAAGACGAAAAAAGGCAGAAAATTTTATGGCTGTGAAAATAATCCGGAATGTGAGTTCATTTCCTGGCAGAAGCCATCCGAAAAGCCATGTCCCAGGTGCGGCAGTTATATGGTGGAGAAAGGCAGCAAATTGGCCTGCTCCAGTGAACAGTGCGGTTATAGCGAGAAAAGCGTAAAATAAATTGAGCATTCTTGAAATTTGAAGACAAATATGCTAAGATACTATCCAGTTATAAAAAAGTTCGGAAAATTTTAAGGAGGATATCTTATGGGTGTACAGTTATTGGATAAGACGAGAAAAATCAATAAACTTCTGCACAATAACAATTCTTCTAAAGTCGTGTTCAATGATATTTGTGATGTATTAACAGAAATCTTAAAATCAAATATTCTGGTGATCAGTAAAAAAGGCAAGGTTTTGGGAAGCAGTGCCGGAAAAGGTACGCCTGAAATCTGCGAACTGATCGTAGATGAAGTAGGCGGATTTATAGATCCGTTGTTAAATGAA
>CANODN010000071.1 GCA_947564765.1 uncultured Roseburia sp.
CCAAAACATTCCCGTCAAACTGCATGAGAATGATAATCAGTACAAGAAACAAAAAAGCCTGGGGAACTTTCATAATGAGCTGTTTGGTTTCCTCATAGAGCTGCGGCGCCCGCAGACCGATTGACAAATTGACAAAATCCGGTGTCATTCTGTCAATATATGCCCTCATAAACATTTCCAGGTCTGTCTGCAAATCCCACTCGACATTTTCAAAAATCTCCGGTACGACATCCGCCCTCCATCCTGCCTGGTTTGCCCCTTGTAAAACAATATCCTTTTTACTCTTAAACTTGCGGAATAAAGTACATTCATTTACACCGGCTGCCTTCGCAATCTCTTTCGTCGTTGTTGCGACATATCCTTTATCCCGAACTAATGTCATTGCTGCATCAATTATTTTCTGACTTGTTTCATCCAAATCCGCTCACCTCCATGCAAGTACATGCTTTCATATTAGCAGATAAAAGGATGAAAGTCAATATTATCACTTTCGCTCTCCTGATATCGTAATCAAACGATTTTCAACCATATAATGCAAATTTCTCTCATTCTCCAAACAACATTCCCCTTTTATATATCTTTTGAGTATGTTGCTTTCCGTTTTTTTAAATCCTTCAGAATACGCATTGGCAGCCTTCAAAGCCTCTTCCCTGCCGAAAAATTCATCGATCAACTGTATCGAATTTGAAAATGCATCAAATCCATAACGATAGATCAGTTTCAACAATCCGCTGCTGTAATCCTTTTCCAGTTCTTCTACAACAGGCAATACCTTCGTTTTTATCCCTTCTATCATTGACAGAAAAACTTTTTCTCTGCTGTTTTCATCTGTAATATCCCACCAATATTCGGCATCTGTCCGAAAAGGAATCCCCGCAATACCACTCTTCATAGTAAGTGATCTATCATATCTTTTACACCAGATCCTGCACTCGCTGCGAATCTCAATATCTGAACAGTAATTATATTTAGAAGAATAGAAATCTATCTGAAAAACAAGTTCATTGATCTGTTTTTTTAATTCCCGTCTGCTTTTCAGATATTTCCACTTGATGATCTGATTTACATCCATGATGAAAGAATCTATATATTCTTTGACTGTTTCACTCATCTTTTCCCTCTTTTGAACTTATTCTATCTCCGGTATCTCAATCTCCGGTAAATCCACAGCCGCCTCGGCATTGTCGGCCTTACCCTGCGGATCGTATTCCTCCTCTATTTTGTCCTCGTCTTCCCAAAGGGAGTCGTATTTTTTCCGTTTTTCTTCCATGAGCCTCATGGCGGCCAGATTTTTGGCAGCCTTATACATTTCCATACTGTACTCCATTAATTTCTGTTCGTCCTTGGCAGGAACTATGGCGCCGCTTGAAATCCGCCGGAAAACAGTCATAATTTTTCCAACCTCCATAGCAGCATCCTGCAAGGCATCCTTCTGCTGTTTCGATACTTCCCCGTTCCAGACGGCTGCATGCTGTTCTGCCAGCTGATCCAGAACCGTCTGGTTTTCATCAAATTTTTGACTTACTTCTTTTATGGAAAGTTCCAATGTCGCAGCCGCTTCTGAAAAATATGCTTTTTCCTCTTCGGAAGCGGGAACTCTTTTCTGTAATTCATCGCGTTTCTTAACCAGCTGTTTCCGCTGGTTTATCAGTGCCTGACGCTGCTGCCGGTATTTTTTCTGCGCTTCGCTTATTTTCATCTCTGATCCTCCCTGATACATATGACAAACTATAATATATATATCGGCAATTTCCGGCGATTTTTCTACTTTCTCTCCAAAACCTCCCGGGGCTTCTGTCCCAAAATCTCTGCGGAAGATGCCAGAACCGCCGCAGCCCCGGTTCCAATTAAAAGCAAAAGTACAAAGCCGGCCTCCCCAATCGTAACCCCATAGGGCAGCGCCTTCTCTTTTGCCGGCGGCTGCATATTGATATACATATCATCTGTTCCTACTTCAATTTCCACCTCGAATTTCTCTGTCCCGCCTGCAGAGTAAAGCAGCGTCTGCAGCCCGTCTCCCGCCAGTTTCGTTACCGGTCCTGACAAAAGCAGCGCCGCAAGAAATGCAGCTGTTGCAATACTGCTGCATTCTATGAGAAACTGCTGCAATACTGCATGTTTTTTGATTCCAATGGAAGAGAAAATCCCGATTTCATGTTTTCGGCTGCGCATCCATATGGTCATCACCAGATAAAGAATCACAAGAACACTGACAACGGAAATGACAGCCAGCAGATTGGATATCTTCATCATCGCAAGCAGCGGCGCCGCTGCAGTCTGATAATCTTTGTCATATACTCCGAATTTGTAATACTTCCAGTCAATGGAGTCTATGGCCAAAAGCTTTTCCTTTACCGAATCCAGATAAGACGGATCTTCCACAAAAACAGTCATCAGACAGACAACATCATCGCTTACCGGAGCAAACACCGGATCGTTACGATGAATCTGACGCTCCCGCCTAACCCAGGTCCATACATCCGTCGTAGAAAAAAACGTATTTGCCAGAATATCATCTTCAAATGTTTTATCCGGAATAACCTTCTGTTCAAAATTGATATGAAAAATCCCTGCAACCTCTGTTTCATAAACTGTGCCGTAGAGTTCTCCTGTAAAAATATCCGCCTGCTGCGCCGTAATTTTATCTCCCACCTTTAAATTGTTTTTCTCCGCCACTTCATCGGATATGAGAACCCTGTTCTTTTCATTTACCCGGATATGCTCTCCTGCTGCAAGCTCGACTGCACCGTTTACAAAAGAAGGATGCCACTCGCTGTCATAAACCATGAGGAAACTGTTGGTATGTGCATTAGTTTCATAATATTTCCGGTTATTTCTCACATATTTCCGATTCTCTTCTGCCTCCTCATCCTCCAGAGGGATTTTTCCGTCTGCAGCATCCAGACACCATGAATTGTAGCCGGGATGCAGCATAAGCCCGGTATATGCGTCATCCCGCTGCAGATTATCGCAGTAAAACCCGCTGACGCCTTCAATCGCCTGAAACTCTTCAATATGATGCTCTCGGATCACATCTGCATAGTAGTTTAATACCTTCTCTCCATTTTCATCAAAGGTATACTCGCTTTCAATCGACGATCCTCCGGTTAATTCTATTCGCAGACCCGTTTTCAGTGTTTTCTGAAAGTCTTCTGCCGCTTTTCCGGCGCTCCTTTTAATGGAAATTCCGGTCAGAAGAAATAATCCCGCTGCCAGAAAAATCAAAAACAAAAGAATACTCCGTATTTTTTTACGTGTCACATACAAAAACGCCCGCTTAAAAACATTCACATCGATCCCCCCTCAGCTTCGCTTTATCTATATCATAGTGCAGCGTCACAGTCAAATCAATATATTTATGTCTTTTTTCATAATTTCAAATTCTGATTCCTCTTTCACATACAGCAAAAGGGCTGAAAATGCTCCCTCGCATTTTCAGCCCTTTGATCGGGTTCACTTACAAAGACACAATTCTGCCATCCAGATCCCAAAGATCCTCCCAGCTTTTTGCGCCTTCCCACAAAAACACCTGTCCTTTTATCAAACGGCAGTTCCTGTCCTCACCTTCGATTGCCGCCATTTCCTCCTCGGTAAGCGGATCAGAAACTGCACATTCCAGATTGGAAATATATTGCGGTTCTTTCACCGAAAAAGGAATCGGCACCTGTCCTCTCTGCACTGCCCACTTCAAACAGATAACTGCCGGATGGACCTGATGCGCACTGGCAGCCGCTAAAACCGCTGGAAGCTGCGTGTCTGCCACATCTTCCGAACTCCTGTCTCTCTCCGGTCTTGAGGGAGATCCGATGGGACAATAACCAATGGGAAGAATATCATGCTCCTTTGCATATGCAAACAACTCAGGCTGCTGAAAAGACGGATGCAGCTCCATTTCCAGGGCCGCCGGTTTTATTCTGCACAAAGGAAGAATTGCTTCCAGCTTCGGAATCGTCATATTGCTCATTCCGATATAACGTACAAGTCCTTTTTCCACCAGATCCTCACACTGTCTCCAGGTTGCCATAAATTCTTCCAGAGAAAACGGTCTGGAATCCGGATTTCTGGAATCCCCATCGCATCCCGGCGCATGATAATTCGGAAACGGCCAGTGAACAAAATATAAATCCAGATAATCAAGTCCCAGATCCGACAAGCTTTTCCGGCAAGACTCCTCCACCTTACCTGCTCCGTGCATATCATTCCACACCTTGGAAGTAATAAACAATTCCTTTCTTTCCACAATGCCTTCTGAGAAAACTCTCTGCAGCACTGCCCCGATCTGCGCTTCGTTCTGATAAACCGCCGCACAGTCAATCAGACGGTAACCATATTTAATTGCCCCGTAAACCGCTTCTGACACGGTATCTGCTCCATATTTATCCGAACCAAATGTTCCGAGTCCCACACAGGGAATTTCTTCGCCGCTGCTTAAGACTCTGCGGGGTATTTTGTTCTGATCGATTTTCTTATCCATATCTGACCTCTTTTCTATGGGCATAAACATATCAGTCATCAAAAGTTACTGCTACTTTACCGCACTGGCCTTCCGCCATAAGCCGGTATGCCTCATCTGCTTTATCAAGAGAAAATTCATGTGTAATCAACTCCTCCGGATGAATACCCCAGCGAACCAGACGCTCTACCAGCTCTTCCATTCTCCAAAGAGACGTAACCCAGGAGCCGTAAATCGTCTTTTGTCCGTGGATAATATCCGGACTCGGCTGAAATGTACAGGTTCCTCCTTCGCCTACAAATGCAATTTTGCCCCATTCTCTTGTAGCACGGATGGCAAGCTGTCTTCCCGCGTCATTTGCAGATGCATCAATGGCTCTTTCTACGCCCTTTCCGTCCGTTACGGCCAATATCTGCTCCAGAGCATCCTCTCCCGGTTTAAAAATATAATCCGCCAGTCCAAGCTTCTGTGCAAGATCAATCCGGTAATCGTTCATCTCGACCCCGATCAGCTTATTGGCTCCCATAGCTTTGGCAAGCATAAGCGCCGCCAGCCCCACCGGGCCGAGTCCCGTAACAAGAACCGCGTCATTGCCGCAAATGCCGATCTTCTCAATTGCCTCGTATACGGTTCCAAATCCACAGGCAACCTGAGCGCCGTCTTTGTATGTAAGCTCATCCGGCAAAGCAATCAAATCCTTCTCATCTGCCAGAATATACGGAGCCATGCCGCCGTTTCTCTGCCAGCCGTATGCCTGGCGGAACTTGCTCTTACAGGAAATGTAATATCCTCTTCTGCAGTCATTGCAGACGCCGCAGCCTGAAATATGATATACGATTACTCTGTCGCCTTTTTTAAAACGTTTCAGGCCTTCGCCCTCTTCCACAATAATACCGCATGGCTCATGGCCTGCGATCATACCGGGAATATAACCCTCCGGTCCTTTCCCCGTGTGCTCTTTGTAAATACAGCGAATATCGCTTCCGCATATGGTACTCGCTTTCGTCTGGATCAAAACCTGTCCGTGTCCCGGCACAGGTATTTCAAAATCCTTCAGCTCTACCGTACTGTTACCAGGCAGAATAGCTCCCTTCATCTTATTTGCTCCCATAATTTACCTCTCTTTCCGCGTCTTAAGACGCTTATCCATTTCAGACGCCGCATCCTTTTACGGCTGTCTGCCTTCACGGTTTCTTATGCTTTTATTATAAACCATCCTCTGTTTTTTTTAAGCTTGATTCCTGCCGTTTTCAACAAAAGAATGTCGTGTTTTTATATCTTTCAAACAAAAAAACGTCACGCCTGCATTGACGGTAAAAAAAGGCAATGCTAAAATTTAAAATGATTTATTCCACCAGAAAGGCAGAAGTGAACAAAATGAAAATCCTCTATACAGACATGAATATCCATTTCTCCATGGATGGAATTCCCATCCGTGCATTAAATATTGTTTTTGAACATTTTGACCATGCAATTCCTTTACACAGCCACGGCTGCGGCTGCTATGAAATTCACTTTATTCCTTACGGCTACGGAAAACTGACGGCCGAAGGCATCCATTATGATATAACGCCGGGAACCCTCTATGTCACCGGCCCCCACATTGAACACGCCCAGGTGCCGACGCCTTCAGATTCCATGCAGGAATATTGCGTTTATTTGAAAATCGGCGCCTCCCGGCGAAAAACGTCCTCGCCTGTCATCGACGCTTTTACCTCCAGACCTTTCTGGATCGGGACTGATTCTCAGGGCATTCATCCCCTTATGAAGCAGCTTTTCGATGAGCTTGCCCATCGTTATACCGGTTATCAGAATCAGGTCGAACTACTTTTATCCCAGCTTTTGATTTATATGGTGCGCAATTACGAGCAGCATCAGATTTCCCCTACCTCCTTTGCCCGCAGCAATCTGACCGATTCCAAATCTGTCATTATTGAAGAATATTTTCTTTATGAATATCAGTCTCTGTCCTTAAATACTCTTGCCGACAGATTAAAATTAAGTCCAAGACAAACCCAGCGCCTCCTGATTGAATTTTACGGAAAAACCTTTCAACAAAAAAAGGCAGAGGCCAAAATGTCGGCCGCTGCCATTCTGCTTTCCGATCAAACCCGAACCATTACATCTATTGCAGAAGATCTGGGATATTCCTCAGCGGAACATTTTTCATCTGCCTTTCGAAAATACTATCAGATGAGTCCCAGGGAATACAGAAAACATATTTTGTAACGTTATTATATTTTTAACCGCCGATTCTGCATTTTAAAGCTGTGCTTCTTTCTACCGCCTCCTGAAGCTGTTCTATCCTGCCTTCCGGAAGCATCGGCGTATCTTTCATCAGATAAGGCCTGCCCAATCCTTCGTACTTGCCCTCCCCGTATCGGTGATAAGGCAGAAGATGTATCTGGCTCACGCCCGCAAGCGTCTCTGCATAAGCCGCAATTTCCTGTATCTCCTGTTTGGTATCATTAAATCCGGGGATTACCGGTACCCGTATAATCAGCTCGCACATACGGCTCTCTGCAATCTTACGGGCATTTTCAAGCATCAGCGTATTTTCCTTTCCGGTAAATTCCTTATGCTTATCCGGCCTCATATGTTTAATATCCATAAGATAGGTATCCAGATAGGGAAGAATTTTTTCGATTACTTCAAATTTTGCATAACCCATGCTTTCCATTGCCGTCGTAATTCCCATATCCTTTGCCGCATGAAGCAAAGCCTCTGCAAATTCAGGCTGCAGCAGACTTTCTCCTCCCGACAGTGTCAGACCGCCGCCGGAACGTCCGTAATAAGGCATGTCCCTTCTCACCGTCTGCATGACTTCTCTCACCGTCACATCCCTGCCGATGGTTTTGGGCTTTCCGTTTACCAGCATGGTCTGAACGGCAAATTCCTGAGACTCCGGATTACAGCACCAGCGGCAGCGCAATGCACAGCCTTTTAAAAATACGATTGTCCGGATACCTGTTCCGTCATGGATCGAATATCTTTGTATATCAAAAATTCTCCCTGTAACATTTAAATAATCATTCATAATGGTCTGCTCTTTCGCTCTCTCATCGATTGGTTGCCTGTTCTGTTCTGCGGATAATATCATCCTGCAGAGATTTTGACAGTGTAGTAAACAGTGCAGAGTAACCTGCCACCCTGACTACCAGTCCGCTGTATTTCTCCGGATGCTTCTGGGCGTCCAAAAGCGTTGCCCGGTCTACCACATTGAACTGCATATGCATTCCCTTCTGATCAAAATACCCCTGTATAAGTGAAACAAAGCTCTCCAGCCCCTTTTCTCCGGCCATAGCCGTAGGATGCATCTTCATATTAAACAAGGTTCCGTTGCTTGCAATTCCATGATCCAGACGCGCTACGGAATTACATGCCGCCGTAGGTCCGTTAACATCCTTGCCGGAAGACGGAGAAACGCCGTCTGCCACAGGCATATGGGCAAGCCTTCCATCCGGCGTTGCTCCTGTCTGCGCGCCCAAAGGCACATTTGCAGATACCGGATATAATCCTGCCTGAAAAATACCTCCTCTGGGATTTTTGAATGTTTCCAAAGGTTTTGTATAGGTATAAGCCGCATCTCTTGCCAGAAGATCCACATCGTCAATATCATTTCCGAATTTGGGAAGAGCGTCAATCATATCCCGGATTTCTTCATAACGGGCTTTCTGTTCCGCCGGAATCTCCATAGTAAGCACATTCTGCACCGTCATTGCAATAATATCCGGCGTTACCTCTCTGCCGGCTGCCTGAAGCTCTCCTGCTACCTGAAGCGCAACTTCCTTTGCGGTAATCGCATCAAAGCCCTGTCCGAAATTCATTTCAAGGGCCTTTTTCAGCTCATGAATCGATACTTTTTTCTCTTCGTATACCAGTTTTTTGACTGTATATAAGGAATCCGCCACATTGGCAATTCCAAATCCCTGGGGACCGGTAAAATTATAAACTGCTCCGCCTTCCTGCAGACTAAGTCCTCTCTTCATACAGTTATCCACCATACAGGACTCAAAAGGAAGGGGACAAAGCGTCATATGCGCCATATCAATCGCATTATCTGCATTGACAAGAAGGGAAATATTATATTCCATCTG
>CANODN010000072.1 GCA_947564765.1 uncultured Roseburia sp.
GATAAAAGATAGAGCCGAGTTTTACGGCTGCAAATAAAAATACGGCAAGTGCAGCAAGAAAAATAAGGGTAAATACAGGGTTCTTTTTTCTTCCTTTCACAGTAAAACCTCCCGGTAACAAATAGGATTGCGGTGAGAGAATAACCGCTTGCTTTGCGAACAATTATTATACCTTTTTTCAGAGATGAATGCAATCTCCTTGCAAGTTTTTTTAATAATTGGTATGATAAAAGGTAACAATTCAGTTTGTCAGGCGTGTTGTGACAAAAAGCGTCAATTCTTTATAACTATGGAATGGAGATTTATATGAGAGATATTTGGGAATATATTTCTGCAAGGGCAAATTATGCATTGTCGAAAAGACAGGTAATATCATTGATTATGCTGGTACTGCTGGTTTTTCATATCGGTCTGCTGGGCTTTTTTATCTATTTTGGCATTACGCCAATGGTAGTTATGG
Organism: uncultured Roseburia sp.; assembly: GCA_947564765.1. Taxonomy (GTDB): domain Bacteria; phylum Bacillota; class Clostridia; order Lachnospirales; family Lachnospiraceae; genus Roseburia_B. The sequence goes on from CANODN010000072.1 coordinate 461, forward strand.
ATTCCGTAAGCATTCTGTTGTATATTGCCTGCTATATTCAGACGAAACGGGGAAAAGGGCTGCTTTTGGCGTTTAATCTCTGCTATGCGGAGATTATGATACATGCCGTAGTTTCCGTGCTGCTTCTTGGCGTAGACAGCGGCTTTACCTTATATATTATTGCAATGCTGCCCTTGGGATATTTTGCCTCCTATAATTTTAAGCTGGAGGGCAAAACCGTAAATCCGATGTTTTATGTTATTTTTTCCATGCTGGCATTCTTTTTTGCACGGATTACCAGCAGCTACATTGAACCGATGTATTCCTACGGCAATAAAATGGTAGACCGCACCATTTATATGGTCAATTACTTTATTGCAGTTGTGGCAATCATCGTGTTTTTCAGTACACTGCTCAATCAGATCCGCTATCTGGAGAACCTGCACCGAAGCCAGACGAAGAAGCTGGAGCAGCTGTCGAAAACAGATACGCTGACGGGCCTTGCAAACCGCAGAAGCATAGAAGAACAGTATGCACAGTCAGAAGCAATTCAGGAAGAGTACGCCTTGATTTTAGGGGATATTGATGATTTTAAGAAAGTGAACGATACCTACGGGCATGATGTGGGAGATTTGGTTTTAAAAGCAGTTGCGGATGTGTTCAAAAAGGCTGTGCGTGGGGAAGATACGGTTTGCCGCTGGGGCGGCGAAGAGATTTTGATCTTTCTGCCGGGATGTCCGCTGCATAATGCGCAGTACCGTGCGCATCAGATTCTTCAGAATATCAGCAGCATCCATTTTGAGGCGGCCGAGTATCCGGCATTTCATGTTACCATGACGTTAGGCGTGGCGGTTTCCACAGAAGCGGAGAGTTTTATGGAAACGGTAAAAAAGGCAGACGACCGGCTTTATTTTGGAAAACGAAACGGAAAGAATCAGGTTGTTTGGGAACAGGTGGAGTGAGTATGTATACGCAGGAGCAATTAGTCGGGATTGCAAAACGGGAAAATAACAGCAAAAGGACGTATCTGGTCGTAAATAAAGAACAGGGAAAGCATATCCCGGTTTCCCCGAAGAAGGCGTTTGCCATGTTTGACGCTCTTGCCGAAAAGCTGCAGGGGGCATATGAGGGAGAATCTTTGCTTCTGGTAGGATTTGCGGAAACGGCAACCGCCATTGGAGCGCGTCTTTCCATACGTCTGCATACCGGTTATATACAGACGACGAGAGAGCAGATCGATGGGGTATCGTATCTGTTTTTTTCGGAAGCCCACAGTCATGCCACAGAGCAGAAGCTGGTCAGAGAGGATATCCGGGCCGTTTTGGACCGGATTGACCGGATTGTATTTGTGGAAGACGAGGTGACGACAGGCAATACGATTTTAAATATTATTCATATTCTGGAAGAAACATATCCGAAGAATCTGCGTTTTTCTGTTGCTTCTCTGCTAAACGGAATGGACGAGGCGGCGCAGAAGCGTTATGCAGACAAACAGATTTCGCTTCATTATCTTGTAAAAACCAGCCACGGGCAGTATGCCAAAACAGCAGAAAGCTATACGGGAAACGGAAACTATATCATGCCTGATACAACGGAGACAAAGACGCCTTTGATTTGTGTATCTTCCTATATAAATGCCAGAAGATATACGACGGGAGATCTCTATGCGCAGGCCTGTCACCGATTATGGGATCAGATGAAAGAAGAGATTTCATGGCAGGGCAGAGAGAATATTCTGGTACTGGGAACGGAAGAGTGTATGTATCCGGCGTTGTTTGCAGGCGAACGTTTAGAGCAATGCGGCAATTTTGTCCGGTGTCATGCTACAACGAGAAGTCCCATTATCGTCAGCAAGGAAGAACAGTATCCGCTGCATGAGCGGTTTGAGCTGATCAGTTTGTATGAGGAAAATAGAAAAACCTTTTTGTATGATCTAAAACAATATGACAGGGTATGGATTGTTACCGATGCAGAGGATTTGTGTGAAAAAGGCGTAGATACATTGGTGAACGCCCTTAAATCCTGCGGCAATCGGGAAATACGATTATTCAGGTGGTGTCAGTTATGAAAAGCTCTTACAAAAAAGAAGACGTATGTCTTTTGCTAAAGGATATTACGGGATTGGTTGAACCCCTTCCCACAGAGGAGAGGGAGAAACAGATTCAGTCAGGCAGACATTATTCCGAAATGCTTCCCCTTGAATATGTGCCAAGCGCCGGATATATGGAAGCATATGAAGAAGCGCTGAAGAATTATGCAGGGCTTACGGCTTTGGCAGTGGGAAGACTTTCTGACCGGATTATGGAAAAACGGGGAGAAGATACGGTACTTGTTTCCCTGGCAAGGGCGGGTACGCCGATTGGAATTTTAATAAAGCATTACATTTGGAACAAATATCATGTTTCCCTGCCCCATTATTCGATTTCTATTATCCGGGGCAGGGGAATTGATGATTGTGCCATGCAGTATCTTTTAAAGCGTTATCAGCCGGGACAGCTTTTATTTGTAGACGGATGGATTGGAAAAGGAGCGATTTTAAACGAACTGAAAAGAGATATGGCCGCATATCCGGGCGTATCATCAGATATTGCAGTTCTTTCAGATCCGGCGAATATGACGCAGCTGTGCGGAACCCGCGAAGACATCCTGATTCCAAGCTCCTGCTTAAATTCCACTGTTTCCGGATTGGTCAGCAGGACATTTTATCGAAAGGACATCATCGGAGCAGAGGATTTCCATGGAGCCGTTTATTACGGAGAACTTGCGGATTCAGATTTATCCTATGCATTTATAGAGGCAATCGAAAGGGAATTTTCTATGGAGAATCCCATAGAAGAAAAGACGCTTGGCGGACTTGGCATAGAAGAGGCAGAAGCGCTTGCGGAAACGTTCGGGGTTTCGGATATTAATTTTATTAAACCCGGAATCGGGGAAACCACCAGGGTTTTGCTTCGGCGCGTACCCTGGAAGGTTTTGATCGATGAAAAGCATAGGAAAGATCCGGCCCTTGCCCATATTATAAAACTGGCGGAGGAGAAAAAGGTTCCTGTTGAGCCGTATCCGCTGAAGCATTATAAGGCCTGCGGGATTATAAAGAAGCTGGCGGATGCGTAGGCTGGCGGACACCGTATGCTTCGGCTAAATACATGATTTTTTCTGCCCAGTTTGCATGGGTTTTATATTCATTCATGCGCTGCTGATCCGAACTTGCAGCGACAAAAGAGGAATTCGTTTCATCCCAGTTTAAAATAGCTTTCGCATCCTTAAAATCCTCGGAACTGACGGCATAAGCTTCGTTGACAAGGGGAATCTGATTGGGATGAATCACTGTCTTTCCAATAAAGCCGCAAAGCCTGTCATCGGCAAGCTCCCGGCGCAGGCCGTCATCCCAGCCTTCCTTATTATAATATTCCCAAACCGGACCGGAAACGACATAATCCATTCCGAATACGGTAATAATATCCGAAAAAATGTTTGCAACCGGCGCAATGCCGTGAATCGATTCACGATTGTTCCGCCGGAAGCCAAAGGCATGACACAAATCATTGCCGCCGACACGGATATTTAAGACAAGCTTTTCAACCGGTTTTAATTTTTCTTTTATTTCATACAGCACATCTGCCCGTTTGTTTAAATCGATAATCGCGGGACTTTCCATAATCGGCATAATATAACAGGTTTGTTCAAAATCACAATGGATATCAGAGACAGCTTGAATATATGCGTCTGCATTCTGCAGATCGAATTTCGGCAGAATAAAACCGGACAGGATGCCGGTGCTTTCCTTCAGACGGTTTAAAAGGTCTCTCATTTGCCCAGGCCGGCGTACCCGGATGAAAATTTTGGGCATAAAAAAAGAAGCAGACAGCGATGCAGTATACAGCTGCCGAAGGGAATGGATTAAGATCTCTTCTGCCTGGGCAAGAAAGCGGTCATTGATGGTGTCCTCTAAGCACAGAGCCAGAGAGTATTTTTGACCGAATCGTTCCTGTATAATGGAATCAGCGATATGAGTATGATTGGCCGGGCAGTACAATAACGGTCCGACGCTGTAATAAAGTGTGGAATTTTTCATACTGTAAAACTCCTTTGTATAAAATTCTGTCTGGACTATTATTAAATATAGCATAAGAAATGAATAATTGGTAGATAAAAAAAGGGAAGTGTGGTAAAATTTACTTCGAAGATTTTATTATGGAGGGAAAAGGAGCTGAGGTTCTGATGGAAAATCTCATGCGTTTCAGGCATAATGCGATGGAAGTTACTTCCCTTTCCGCTTTTGAAGGAATTCGGGGAGGAATGAATCAGAACTGTAAAGATGTATATTTTGTCCGTTTGCTGGGAGTCGATGATCTGCTTATTTCCGACGTGGAAAAGATGGACAAAGACATGAAAGAGCGCATGAACAGCGGTCATGTGATTTATCGAAGAATGTTAAAACTGCCATTAGGCTGCAGTCCGGATGAGATTATAGAGTACGAGGGATTTTATCGTACGTGGCTGGAACGGAATAAGGAATATGTATCAACAAAGGTTCTGGCAGATGACATGGAATATGCGGCACTGCTTGGCAGCGGACTGAAACGTGTTTTAGATATATATGCTGAATCAAAGACAGTAAGCGTCTCAATGGAAAAAAATTTCATTATTAAGATGCTGTACTGGCATGATTTTCTGTTGAAGGATTTGATAAAACAGTGGAATCCCAAACAGTCAGTGAAGATTGTTTTATCGAATATAGAAAAAAAGCAGGAGTATCTGTTTGCGTGTCTTTTGACCTGTTTAGGATGCGATATCCTTTTGCTGCAAAGCGAAAGGGACATTTCCAAAGAGGAAGAGGCCTTGGGTTTGTCTCAGAAAGTGATTCGCGGCAGTTTTGCAAAAATAAATTTTCCCGATCCGGAAAAGAAATCTGTTTCAGAAAAAAATCCGGCATCTGCACCGAATCCTGTATCCATCGCCCGACCTGTAAAAGCGAAGAAGCCGGCATCGACGATAAGATCAGAGGCAGCAGGAGAAGCCGTATCCATCGCCCGGCCTGTAAAAGCAAAGAGGCCATCATCCGAAAAAGAGCAGGAGAAGAGCTTTGAACAGCTGGCGCTGCTTGCTTCTTCCGTAGTTATGATCGGTATTCATGACAGAAAGGGAGATATGATCGGTACAGGCTCCGGCATCATGATCGGCAGAGACGGTTATATATTGACCAACAACCATGTGGCAAGCGGCGGAAGTTTTTATTCCGTTCGGATCGAAGAGGATGAAACCGTTTATTCCACTGATGAGCTGATCAAATACCATCCGGTTCTGGATCTTGCGGTGCTGCGGATTGAACGGAGGTTAACTCCTCTTCCGATTTACAGCGGCAAAAAGAATCTGGTCCGGGGACAAAAGGTAGTAGCCATCGGCAGTCCACTGGGATTGTTTAATTCTGTGTCGGACGGAATCATTTCCGGTTTCCGCAAAATTGACGGTGTGGATATGATCCAGTTTACGGCTCCAACATCTCACGGCAGCTCCGGGGGAGCGCTTTTGAATATGTACGGAGAAGTAATCGGAATCAGCACGGCAGGCTTTGACAATGCCCAGAATATTAATCTGGCAGTGGGGTATGAGAGTATACATCCATTTATCAAAGGATTTACATAAATGAAATAAAGGGAAATATAAGCATATGTTTGAACGTAAAAAGCTCCGGGAATTGAATGACTTTTTTTTGGAGAGAAACGCCCGGCAGGAAGACGGTGTTTATTTTTATCGGATCAACGGATACAATGATGAAATCAAAGAATTTATCAAAAAATATTACGAAGCAGCAAGAAGCTTCGGCGTAGTGATAGAAGGAAGAATTCCGAATCCGGATGAAAAAAATCTTGCCTATTATAATGAGATTATGGGCATGCATTTTCAAATGAGTGCAGACTTTATTACTGCCAGCCTCAAAAAATGGCTTCCCAGGATGAATATACGCCAGAGGGACCACGTGGCCGTTTCTATTTATGACACCTTAGATGGCCTGCGAAGAGCCGGAAAGAACGAAAACATGTTAAAGAACGCATACATTAAGTTCATGTGCTGGCTGTATTATAAATTTGAACGGATTGTCAACCAGCTGGGAGAAAACTGCCTTCCCAAAATTTTGTATGAAGGCGAAATTGGAAATTATGAGCTAATGCTTTTGTCGGTTCTTTCCAAGGCAGGCTGCGACATTGTTTTGCTGCAATACAGAGGAGATGGGGAATACCGGAAAAAGGACCCCTCATTTGTTTATTCTGATGAACTGATTCTTCCGGCGCAAAAACCGTTTCCGGACTATTTTAATTTGAAATATCTTCGGGAAGAAATGCAAAAGCAGGTTACACAGGAAAAACTTTACCGGGTAAAACCCCGGCTGACCAACTGCACAAATGCCTGGATCAAAGGAAAAGGATTAGAAGACATCAAAACCGATACACAGACCCGGGGAACAGATCCTAACCTGTTTTATAATTGTTTTTACAGAATAAACGGAGCGGAGGATAAACTGACCTATTTAAATGATCTGTATCAGTTTCAGCTTGCCCTGACAAACAGCAAAAGAAACGTTGTTGTTGTGGAAAAGGAAATTCCAAAGCCGGAAATGGAAGAGATTAACGCCATCCGGAGAAAGAATTACGGCAGTAAAGAACAGATGCTTTCGGATCTTTCTTTGAATATCCAGTATCCCGTAAATCTGGAATTGCAGAATCTGATGCAGAAAGCATTTATCGATATTTTGACAGAGGAATCCAAAGTATCCGGCATGAATCTGAATAAGCTTACCAATAAAGCGGTATATTTATTGTGTTGGTTAAAGCGGTATCTTTCCAAATTGTTTGTCCATTGGAAGATGCCGGAAATCGGCTGCTTTATTCATCTTGGAGGTGTTAAAAGCGGCAATGAGGCGATGTTTTTAAAATTTCTGGCAAGGCTTCCGGTGGATGTGCTGGTTTTAAAACCGAATTTAAACGAAGCCTGCTGTTTAACCGATGGGGTATTATTTGAAAAAACCTATAGAGATTCCATGAATGTAGAAAAATTTCCTACGGAGCAGTCCACGCTTCAAATGGGGACTGCGGCATATCAGGCAGAGCGGGAGCTGGATACCTTAATGTATCAGGATTCCGGCATCTACCGCGACAGGCAGTATGCAAAGGCAAATGCCCTTTCCCTTCGGACCACGTATGAAGAGATCAAAATTCTCTGGGATCAGGAACTGAAATACAGGCCGAATTTCAGCACGGCGGATTCCGTGGTAAACATGCCGGTGGTTTTTGCAAAAGCCTCGGGGGTAAAAGACGGCCTGCTGCCTCAGTACTGGGCAGGCATCAAGCAGCTGATGACAGAGGATACCGTAGTGTTGAAAAATGCACCTTACAGCAATCCCACAGAGCAAAATCCCATCAAAGCGCATGTATCGTCTTTCTTTAAAAACGGAAAACTGTTAAAGTCCAAAATCAAAGAGCATCCGGCGTATGCCTATGGTTTTTTGAGAGAAGAGCAAGCTTGAGGGAATTGACCTGATTATTTCCTGCGGCGACCTGGATCCGAGATATCTTTCTTTTCTGGCGACTTTTACATCAGTACCCATCCTGTACGTGCATGGGAACCATGATGAGAAATACCAGCAGATTCCGCCGGAGGGGTGCATCTGTATTGACGACAGGATCTATGTGCACCAGGGGGTAAGGATCCTCGGGCTTGGAGGTTCCATGCGTTACCGGCCCGGGGAATACCAGTATACGGAATGGCAGATGAAGAACCGGGTGCGCAGACTCTGGTTTCAGCTTCTGAAGCACAGGGGGTTCGACATTCTGGTGACCCATGCCCCGGCGTATCAGCTGAATGACGGGATGGATCTGCCGCACCAGGGATTTCGGGTGTTCCGGACCCTTCTTGAGAAATACAGGCCAAAGTTTTTTCTGCACGGGCATGTGCACATGTCCTATGGACGGCGGCATAAGCGGTATGACGTGTACCAGGAGACACAGGTAATTAACGCATTTGAGCGGTGTGAGATTGATTATGAGAATGAATAAATCACTTTTGTTCT
>CANODN010000073.1 GCA_947564765.1 uncultured Roseburia sp.
ATTGACCAGAAGCTCATCAAAGGTACATTTGAAAACGGAATGGAATATACCATTATTTCCACTGCGTTGAATTTAAAAAAAGATATGACGCGGATGATTCAGAAGTTTGACTTTACGAAGAAGAATCCCAAAATTATTTATATTCATACGACAGAGAGCCTTATTTCTCTGGAGGATTCCATACTGGCAGCTTATTTAAACCTGGTTGGGTTTGACGTACTGTTTTTTGTTCCTACAGGCTACCAGGGAGCCGAAAAATACTTTAACAGGAAAATTATGGAAGAGCATCAGATCGGAGAATACATCTATGATCTGCAGATTCCCGATTTTGCGCAGATTTCTTCCGTTACACGTCCTTCCTGGCGTGAAAAAATATTTAAGAGAGGTAATTAATATGGGACTTGATTTTAGCAGAGCCGCTATGCAGCAGCATTCCGCTGCGCCGGCAGCAAAAAATGAACTGGAGGTTGTGGAAAGCTATGACATCGCTGCAGACAGGCAGAAGATGAATGAAGAACTTGTCAATTCCGCAGAGGTGGATGCCCTTGTAAGCACAATTGAAATTGACAATCCGGAGACCATCGTATCCTTTGGAGCAGAGGCTGCAGAAGAAATTTCAAGGGCTTCCGATGTTGTTTTAAACAGCATGAATATGTCTCAGATCGACGATACCAGTGAAATGTTAAATACACTGGCCAAAATTATGGAAAAATTCGACATTGAAGAGATCAAAGAAAATCCGGGACTGTTCGGAAAGCTCTTTGGAAATTTAAGAAAGCAGCTGGACAAAATTCTAGCGAAATATCATACTATGGGCGATGAAGTGGATAAAATCTACATTCAGCTCAAACAATATGAATCAGAGATTAAACAGACGAACCGCAAATTAGAGCAGATGTTTCAGGCGAATGTCAGCTATTATCATGACCTTGTGAAATACATACTGGCAGGGGAACAGGGCTGCAGAGAGTTAGAAGCATATATTGCCCAGAGAGAAAACGACATGGAAGCCTCCGGCGATATGTCTATTCAGTTTGAAATACAGGGACTGCAGCAGTCTCTGATGATGTTAGAGCAGAGGACACAGGATCTTAGGACGGCAGAAAATGTTGCGCTGCAGTCTGTTCCCATGATTAAGACAATGGAATTTTCCAATATGAATCTGGTAAGAAAGATCAATTCTGCATTTATCATTACACTGCCGGTGTTTAAGCAGGCGCTTGCCCAGGCAATTATGTTAAAGCGTCAGAAAATCCAGGCAGAAGCAATGTCGGCGTTGGATGAAAAGACAAACGAGATGCTGGTAAGAAACGCCAAGAATACGGTAGAGCAGTCGAAGATGATAACCAGAATGGCTTCCGGAAGCTCCATCAAAATAGAAACCTTAGAAACCACATGGAGAACCATCGTAAACGGTATTGACGAGACAAGGCAGATTCAGGAAAATGCGAAGAAGCAGCGGGCCATGGATCAGGAGCGTCTGGAAAATATCAAAGCGGAATTCTATAAAATGTATCATAATCCAAATAAACAGAATCAATAAATAGCAGAGGAGGAATTGTTATGCCAATTAATTTATCAAAAGGACAAAAAGTAGATCTGACAAAAGGAAATCCCGGACTGAAAAACATTATGGTAGGCCTGGGCTGGGATGTCAACGCATTTGATTCCGGAGCGGATTTCGATTTGGATGCGGCGGCGTTTATGCTGGGAGAAAACGGAAAATGTCCCACAGAGAAAGAGTTTGTTTTTTACGGTAATTTAGAGCACTCAAGCGAGTCCGTAAAGCATATGGGAGACAACCTGACAGGAGAAGGAGAAGGGGATGACGAGCAGATTCAGATTGATCTGACGAAAATCCCTGCAAATATTTCCAAAATTGCATTTACCGTTACCATTTACGACGCGGAGGTCCGCAGGCAGAATTTTGGACAGGTATCCAATTCCTTCATCCGGATTGTAGATGAAGCTACCGGAACCGAATTGATTAAATATGATCTGGGAGAAGATTTTTCCATAGAAACAGCCGTTGTAGTAGGAGAATTATACCGCCACAACGGAGAATGGAAGTTCAATGCCATTGGCAGCGGTTTCCAGGGCGGTCTTGCGGCGTTGTGCGCACATTACGGAATAGAAGTAGCATAGGAGGGAAACAGTATGCCGATTAGTTTGACAAAAGGACAGAAAGTAAGTATTACAAAGGACAATCCGGGATTATCTAAAGTAGTCGTAGGCCTGGGCTGGGATGTGAATGCATTTGATACCGGCGGTGATTTTGATTTGGATACGGCAGCGTTTCTGCTGGCGGATACGGGAAGGGTTTCCAGACAGGAGGATTTCGTATTTTTCGGAAATCTGACACATCCTTCCGGCTGTGCGCAACATATGGGGGATAACCGGACAGGAGCCGGGGAAGGAGATGACGAACAGATTCGGATTGATCTTTCCATGGTTCCGGCCAATATTACGAAAATTGCATTTACCGTTACGATTTATGAGGCAGAGCAGAGGCGCCAGAATTTTGGTCAGGTGAACAATGCATTTATCCGGATTTATGACGAGCAGACGGGCAGCGAGCTTTTGCGTTACGATCTGGGCGAAGACTTTTCGATTGAAACGGCGGCGGTATTCGGTGAATTGTACAAACACGGAAACGAGTGGAAGTTCAATGCCATCGGCAGCGGTTACCAGGGCGGTCTTGCAGCGCTTTGCGCAAATTACGGCGTAGAAGTAGAGTAGAGGAGGAAAAGAAATGTCAATCAGTTTACAGAAAGGTCAGAAGGTCAGTCTGACAAAAGAAAATGCAGGGCTTTCCAAGGTCTTGATCGGACTTGGATGGGATGAGGCGAAAAGATCCAGAGGCGGTTTTTTTGCGCCGAAACCCCAGGCGATCGACTGCGATGCTTCCGCACTGCTGTTAAAAAGCGGAAAGCTTTACGACAAAACGGATATTGTGTACTTTGGAAATCTGCAGCATAAAACAGGAGCCGTCTGGCATATGGGAGACAATCTGACGGGAGCCGGCGATGGAGACGACGAACAGATTGTGGTAGATCTTTCCAGACTGCCGGCAGAATATGACCGGATCGTGGTTGTAGTCAATATCTATCAGGCGCTTCAGAGAAAGCAGCATTTCGGTATGATTGAAAATGCCTTTATCCGGCTGGTAGATGGCAAGAATAATCAGGAAATGTGCAAATATAACCTGACGGAGAATTATTCCGGCATGACGGCTATGATATTCGGAGAAGTATACAGGCATAACGGGGAGTGGAAGTTTAATGCCATGGGACAGGGAACGAATGACCCGGGCATCGGACAGCTTGCACAAAGATATGTTTAAATTATGGAGGAAACAACACAATTATGAAATTTCAGGGACTTACAGACGCGGAAGTCGAGGCTTCCAGAAGGGAATACGGTTCCAACGAGATACCGGATTCCGAACCGACAACATTTTGGGAAGAGTTTAAGGAAACCTTTGGAGATCCGATGATCAAAATCCTGCTGGCGATTGCGGCGCTGATGATCGTCATGTTTTTCTTTGGCTATGCGGAAATTTACGAACCACTGGGGACGATTGTGGCCGTGCTGATCGTGGCATTTGTATCGGCCAAAACAGGCGTTGCCAGCGACACCAAGTACAGAGAGTTAAAAGACAGTACCAAAAAAGACCAGTGTAAAGTACACAGAAACGGCATTGTGGCCGTTATTGATGTGGATGATGTGGTAGTCGGGGATAAGGTACTGCTGCAGTCCGGCGATAAAGTGCCCGCAGACGGCGTTCTGGTATCAGGCGCTCTTGCGGTAGACAATTCCGCCTTAAACGGAGAAGCGGAGGAATGCAAAAAGTCCGAAGCGCCGGAAGGCTTTGCTCTTCCGGAGGAGATCACAGGCGATACCTTTGTGGATAAGCACTCCTTGTTCCGCGGTGCAGTTGTGTTTGACGGCGAGGGAATACTGGACGTCAGAAAAACCGGCCTAAAGACTATGATGGGAAAAATGGCAGAGGAGATGCAGGAGGATGAACCGGATTCTCCGCTGAAAGTGAAACTGGCGAAGCTGGCCAATCAGATTTCCACATTTGGTTATATCGGTGCAATTGTGATTGCCGTACTGTATTTCGGTTACTTTATTATGAATGCGGGAGGCGTTTCCGCTTACTTTTCCATTGGTGTCCAGCAGATCATCAAGGATATTGTCAATGCAGTATCTCTGGCGGTGGTTATTATTGTATGCGCCGTTCCCGAGGGACTGCCCCTTATGATTTCTCTGGTGCTGATGCAGAACACCAGCAAAATGTTAGATCACAATGTACTTGTCCGGAAAGCGGAGGGTATTGAAACTGCAGGTTCTTTGAATATTTTATTCAGTGATAAGACAGGAACGATTACAAAAGGAAAGCTGGAGGTTGTGGATTTCTTTACGGCAGACGGCAATTCCATTCCGATAAACGAATTGAGCAGACACAGTAATGTAAAAGGACTGATTGATCTTGCCATCGGAAAAAACACCCAGTCCATGTTTGACGGGGAACATCGGGTAATCGGAGGAAATGCAACGGATCAGGCGTTGATGAAATTTATCGGAGAAGACACATTCCGGGCATTGGAAGCCGATAAGGAATGCGTTGTGACAAAAGCCCAGGGCTTTAACTCCACCAATAAATTCAGTCAGGCGAGAATCGAGAGCCTGGGCAAAACCTTTTATAAAGGTGCACCGGAACGTCTGCTGGCGTCAGCCGTGAAGTATTTAGACGGTGACGGAAGGATACAGACCATTGACAAAGCAGCGCTGGATCAAAAGATAGATGCTCTGGCAGAAAAAGCAATGCGTGTCCTGGCCTTTGGATATTCCGAAAAAGATCTTACGGAGAATAAGATCAATGATGATATTGTAATTATCGGTCTGGTGGGAATCCGCGATGATGTAAGAGCAGAGGCAAAGGAAGCGATTCATCAGGTACAGAAGGCAGGAATCCAGGTTGTTATGATTACGGGAGACCGGTTAGAAACAGCTGCAGCCATTGCAAAGGATGCAGGACTTTTGAAGGATGAATCGGATCTTGCTCTGACCTCGGCACAGCTCAATGAAAAATCAGACGAGGAATTAAAGAAGATCATACCGAATATCCGCGTGATTGCAAGGGCGCTGCCCACCGACAAATCCCGTATGGTACGTCTCTGTCAGGAGATGAATCTGGTGGTAGGCATGACGGGAGACGGCGTCAACGATTCCCCAGCGTTAAAGCGCGCAGACGTGGGCTTTGCCATGGGAAGCGGAACCGAAGCGGCCAAGGAAGCAGGCAAAATTGTTATTTTAGACGACAACTTCAAATCCATTAAAGATGCTATCTGGTACGGCAGAACGATTTATCACAATATCTTAAAATTCTGTAAATTCCAGCTGGTGATCAATGTGGCGGCAGTGGTGGTCAGTGCGATTGCACCTTTCTTTGGTGTGGAAGAACCGCTGAAAGTAACGCATCTTTTGTTTGTCAACCTAGTTATGGACGGCCTTGGCGCAATTATGCTGGGCAATGAACCGGCAATGGCCAAATATATGGACGAAAAGCCCAGAAGAAGAGACGAAAGCATTGTCAGCAAAAAGATGATGGCGCAGATTCTGGTTATGGGCGCATGGCTGACAGGCATCAGCTTTCTGTTTTTGAAGCTGCCGTTTTTTGCAGAGCTGTTTGGCGGCTGGGCGGTAGATGATGCCGGTAAGGTTTTGGCAGGCGTTCCCAATGCGAAGCATCTGACCGGTTATTTTGTATTGTTTATTGTAAGTGCGTTGTTCAACGGATTTAACGTAAGAGATGATGGATTCGGGATTTTTAAAGGCCTGAATGAAAATACAGGATTTTTGAAGGTATTCTTTACGATTATTTTGGTGCAGGCTCTGATTGTAAACGCGGCACAGGTTCCCTTTGCAGCATTTACCTGGATCGGAAATATGTTCAGCTGCGTGCCCTTCGGCGTCCAGGGCTGGATTGCCGTTGTATTGCTTGCTGTTACGATGATTCCGGTGGATCTGATACGGAAATTAATCGTAAACCGGAAGAATGCATCGTAATATCCGAAGGAGTTTTGCATGATACTGTTTTATTGTGATTTGGATAATACATTGATATATTCCTATAAGCATGAAATCAAAAGCAGGAAACGGTGTGCGGAGATTTATCAGGGAAGAGAAATTTCTTTTATGACAGATACCGCATATCAGCTTTTGCGTAAGTTAAAAAATATGGTCTCCATCGTTCCCACAACTACGAGAACGATGGAGCAGTATCAAAGGATTGATCTGGGAATAGGGACTTTGGACTATGCACTGGTGTGTAATGGCGGAGTCCTTTTTTTGCATGGAAAAGAGGATGCAGACTGGTATGAGGAGACGCTGGCACGGATCGCGGAAAGCAGGGAGACGTTGATTTACGGAGAGGAGCTTTTAAAGAAAGATAAAAACCGCTGCTTTGAAGTACGGAACATACGGGATCTTTTTTTGTTTACAAAGAGCGAAAATCCAAACGCCTCGGCAGAATATCTGAAAAAGCACATAGATACGCAAAAAGCGGAGGTTTTCTGTAACGGAATCAAAGTATATATCGTTCCCCGGCAGTTAAACAAAGGCAGTGCACTGCTTCGGTTAAAGAAAAAACTTGGAGCAGAATTTGCAATTGCGGCAGGAGACAGCGGATTTGATGTCCCCATGCTGAATCAGGCGGATTTCGCCATAGCTCCGCCGGCGCTGAAAAATGAAAAAGGGCTTTTGGGAAAAACCATTTATACAGAAGAGGGAATGCTTTTTTCCGATGCGATGCTCAAAAAAATTCTGGATTTTGCTAAGGAAAATCCAAAAACAACCGATAAATAGTGTAAGAGCGAAGATAGATTCGCAGTACCATTCAGGGAAGAAAGGAGATGCTGTCATGCGTATAGAGGCTTATAATCAGGTTGCACAATTATATAAAGGCAGTAAGTCAGGAAAAACACAGAAGGTATCAGGTATGACAGCCGGACGGGATGAAGTAACCATTTCACGGGCCGGTTATGATTATCAGATTGCAAAGCAGGCAGTAGCAGAAGCTTCAGATATCAGGGAAGATAAAGTCGCCGGGTTGAAAGCAAGAGTGGAATCGGGGAGTTACAAAGTTGATACTGGAGATTTTGCCAGCAAACTGTTAGAGAAATACAATGCTCTGCAGAAATAAGTGCATGAAAAAGTGAGGAATTGCCAGTGGCCAGTTTAATGGATAGTCTTGTAGAAGTCTTAGAAGAAGAAAATGTTCAATATGAAAAGCTTGTGGAACTGTCAAAGGAGAAAAAGCAGGCGATCATCGAAGCGGATATAGAAGCTTTGGAAAGTATTACAGGAAAAGAGCAGGATGTTTCCAGTTATCTTCGGAATCTGGATATCCGCAGAGACTCCGTATTAAAGGATATGGCAGATGTATTGGGAAAAGATTTTAAAGAGATGACCATTACAAAATTAATCGGATATTTAGAGCAGCAGCCAAAGGAACAGGAGCGGCTCTCTAAGGTCCGTGCGAAGATTTTGACCACCGGCAGTCAGATGCAGGAGTGGAATAAGAGAAATGAAGCTCTTTTGAATCAAGCGCTTGAAATGGTAGAATTCGATCTCACCTTGTTTAAAAGTATGCGGCAGGCGCCCGAGACTGCAAATTATAACAGGGATGCCCACAATACAGGAGATCTGCTGGGCAACAGCGGATTTGATGCGAAGCAATAGAAAGTGACAGGGAGGAAGAATCATGGCCAATTCAATGGGAAGTTTATTTATTGGAGAATCCGGGCTGAAAACAAGTCAGAATGCGTTAAATGCAACAGCCAATAACTTTGCGAACGTAGATACCAAAGGATATGTCCGCGAGCGGATTTTACAGGAAGACAGACATTACGATACATTTAAGAGAACGGCGGCGATCGGTCCGTCACAGTCAGGTCTTGGTGTAGCCATCGGTGATGTGGTGCACGCAAGAGACATCTTTTTAGATAAAACATTCCGGACGCAGACGGGGCGTTCGGGATTTTACTCTACAACCTATGAAGCAATCGATGAAGTTTATACGTTGTTCCAGGAGTTGGAGGGAACGTCATTTCAGGAATCCCTGCTGGGAGAAACCGGTCTGTGGGCCGCGTTTCAGGAATATGCAAAGGATCCTTCCGATAAAACCAATCAGAACCTGATCGTTCAGAAAGCCAGTTTGTTTGAGACAAGATCGAAAGCAGTGTACAACGGGCTGAAGAAGTATCAGTCAAATCTAAACCGGCAGATTTCAGACTCGATAGATGATATCAATGAGCTGGGAGAAACCATTCGGGAATTAAATCTTCAGATTATGAAAATTGAAGCGGGCGGAGTAGAGACAGCCATGGATCTTCGGGATCAGAGAGATCTTGCGCTGGATGAGCTGGCTGCTTACGGAGATATATCATATAAAGAGCTGGCAAACGGAGTTGTAAA
>CANODN010000074.1 GCA_947564765.1 uncultured Roseburia sp.
TTACATAAGCTTCCTGCATAGGAGTATCATATTCATCTAAAAGAATAATTGTCTTTTTTTGATAATATCTGGACAAAAAGTCTGACAGGGAGCGCAGCGCAGCGGCAGCGGTACTGTCTGACATGGAAGAGGAAACCTCCTGATAAAATAACTTTTCCTTTTGATTGAGCAAGCTGCCGTTTAAGAGATAGTCAGCTTTGTTATATTGTTCTTCTATGACACGGCAGATACTCTTCCTTGCTTCAGAAAATGTATCGTCTTTAATGCCTGCAAAGCTCAAAAAGATAACAGGATACGTTCCCTGTATCTGACGGTATGATTCATAGTCCCATATGTGCAGGCCGCGGAACAGTTTATCTTGTCCGGCATATTTTACAGAAAAGAATTTTTCCAGCATACTCATGTTCAAAGTCTTTCCAAATCTTCTCGGACGGGTAATTAATGTTACGGCGTCATCTGTTTCCCACCATTCTTTGATAAAATGCGTTTTGTCAATATAAAAATGATTCTTTGTTCGTACTTCTTCAAAATCCTGATGTCCAATACCCACTGTTTTACGCATAATGCATGTCCCTTCACAGTTGTTTTTATAATTTTTTTCAGTTTCATTATAGCGTATCCTGCTGTTTTTCACAATTCGTTATTCAAATCATCTCTATTGAAAAAATAAAAGATATGAGTAAAATAGAAAGAAAAAGATGATACTTTCTGTGCTTTTTCATATAATAAAAAAGAAAAAATCATACAGGAATTTATATGAAAGCAGGAATAATTACCAGGCCGTCTGCCTGGCTTTATGAACAAGACAAGATGTCCCGTGCAGACGAACTTTTTATGGGATGGGCAGTGGGTATTTTAAAAGAAAGCGGCGAATGGTACGAGGTTGTAACGCATTACGGATACCGCGGATATCTGAAAAAAGAAACCGTTTCCCTCTGCAACATAGACGATCTGCAAAAAAGAGACAGAGCAGGAACTATGGTTTTTATCAGCAAGGCATTTGCGGACGTCATGGAAAATGCAAATGTGCGCAGCGGTATTTTGTGCACATTGAGCAGAGGGAGCTTTGTTTCGGCGGCTTTGGAGACAGAGAAAGGATATCGCAGAATCCAAATGGCAGACGGCAGGGAAGGCTATCTTCCTGCGGTATCCTGTAAGGAGCGCAAAGACAGCGACGGATATTTATATCATAATGAGCCGGAGACATATTTTCTGCATCAGAGCAGAATCCATGGGCCGTATGAAGAGATATTCCGAAAAAATGCAGTGCTCTGTGCCAAAAGCTATCTGGGAACGCAGTACCGCTGGGCGGGAAAATCCCCGGAGGGCATTGACTGCTCCGGTCTGATCTTTATGTGCTGCCTGATGAACGGCATTTTAATTTACCGGGACGCTGAAATAAAAGAAAACTATCCGGTTCGCGAAATTCCCATAGAAAGGATGCGGCCGGGGGATCTTCTGTATTTTAAAAACCATATTGCGATGTATGTCGGAGACGGGCTGTATATACACGCAACCGGAAATGAAAAGCGCTTTGGTTGTGTCATAAACAGCCTTTTAAAAGAAGACGTTCATTATCGAAAGGATCTGGCAGAAAACATTCTGGCGGTGGGGAGTATATGGCAGTAGTTATTAGACCAGGGAGGAATTGACATGACACTTAACAAAAGAAAAATCAAAAAATTTCAAAAGGTCAGTATGTGGATACTGTTTCTTTGTGCAATGGGATGGCTTTTTTTTGCATCTGCTTTAAGCAGCTCGGAAGAGGAGCTTCTTTCGGGACCGGCGCTGATTTGTCTGGCAGGTTCTTTTATCCTTGCCGTGTTAGATATGCTGGCGATGCTTGTGCTGCAGATTCTGATTGAAACAAGGATCAAAGGCTGGAAAAGCACAGTGTGGGGTCTGGTAAAAAATGTTTTGATTTATCTGGGGATAGGAACGATTCTTATTGCCGGACTGACAATTTTTCGAAAAGAAACGTTTCAGATCGGGCTGCTGTATAAAATCCTGGGGTTTGCGCTGATCGCGGGCATTGGATGTTATATGGGCAGATTCTGGACGCTGAAAATTTCAGACAGTCAGGACACACAGAAGGAATCGCATTCTTCCTAAATAAAAATTCAGGCAGTTCTGCTTCCATCGCAGGCAGGGATGCAGAGAGGATTGGAAATGTATACGGCAGATATGCATTGTGACACAATTTCAAAAATATATTACACCCAAAAAAGAGGAGAGCAGACAGGGCTGCTCTCAAATTCGTTTCAGGTAGACTTGGAAAAGCTGCAGAAGGGAAATTATTTATTGCAGAATTTTGCAGTGTTTACAGACATTGGAAAAGAGCCGGACCCTTATCGGTGCGCAAAAGAACAGATTGCGGTATTTGAGAAAGAAATGGAATTAAATAAGGAACGGATCAGGCAGGTTTTTACAGTCAGAGAGCTGGAAGAGAATCGGCAGGCAGGCAGAATTTCCGCAGTTCTGACCTTAGAGGAAGGAGAAATCTGCAAAGGAGATCTGAAAAAGCTGGAGGAATTCTATCAAAAGGGCGTACGGATGATGACCTTTACATGGAATTACGAAAATTCTCTGGCGGGGTATGGCGGGCTGACAGAAAAAGGGATTGCCTTTCTGGAAAAAATGGAAAGCCTGGGGATCATCGCAGACGTATCCCACCTTTGTGATGCAGGCTTTTATGATGTCTGCCGCTACAGCACAAAACCTTTTGCGGCCAGCCACTCCAATGCAAGGGCGCTCTGCGGGCACAAAAGAAACCTGACAGATGATATGATTCATAAAATCGGAG
Source organism: uncultured Roseburia sp. (assembly GCA_947564765.1). Classification (GTDB taxonomy): domain Bacteria; phylum Bacillota; class Clostridia; order Lachnospirales; family Lachnospiraceae; genus Roseburia_B. Next base: position 2,804 of record CANODN010000074.1, read on the forward strand.
AAAGAGGCGGCGTCATCGGAATTAACTATTACAGCTTATTTCTGGAGGAGATGCCCGGAGGGAATAGCCGCGTGGAGCGCATTGCGGACCATATCCTTTATATCAGGCAAAAAGGCGGGACTGCCTGCGCGGCTCTGGGCTCTGATTTTGACGGCATAGACTGCGAGCTGGAAATGGAGAATTGTTCCCAAATAGCTTTGCTGGAACGCGAGCTTAGAAGGCGGGGACTTAAAGAACGGGAGATAGAAGATATTTTTTACCGTAATGTACTTCGTATGTATAAAGAGTGCTGGAAATAGAAGAAAGGGTAACGATGAAGCCGTAGGCTGAATGTTACAAGAAAGGCAGAAAAACAACCGGTAAAATTTGACTACCCCGAAAGGATTCACTATAATGAAAATATAAAAACGACGATGTGGATTTGTCCGCTTTGTTATAAGCAGCAGAAGAGAAGAATTCATGATATGTCTGTCAGCATGCGCATCTGCTACGCTGCCGTGGCAGAGAGTGATAGAAGTGAGGGTTTTTATGCCGAACAAAAGCAGCAAAAATAATTATCTGAAGCAGGCGGGAATTCTGGCGGCAGCCGGAATTATCTGCCGTATTATCGGAATTTTATACAGAAGTCCGCTTACAAGCATTATCGGGGATGAAGGAAACGGATATTATACATCGGCATATAATATCTATACGATTATCCTTTTGATCTCCTCCTACAGTATCCCATCGGCGATATCCAAAATTATTGCTTCCAAGCTGGCGCTGAAGGAATACCGCAGTGCACATAAGATTTTTCACTGTGCATTGATTTACGTCTGTGTAATGGGAGGGGCGGCAAGCATATTCACCTTTTTTGGGGCAGAACTTTTTCTGGAGGGAGAAGCGGCCATCGTGCTTAAGGTGTTCTCACCGACGATTTTTCTGTCCGGATTTGCAGGAGTGCTGAGAGGATATTTTCAGGCGCACGGTTCGATGATCCAGACTTCCTTCTCTCAGATCGCAGAGCAGATCTTAAATGCGGCAATCAGTCTTTTTGCGGCGCATACGCTGATCGATATGGCGGCAGGGAAGAGCGATACAATGCAGGCGATTTACGGAGCGGCAGGAAGTGCGCTGGGAACCGGAAGCGGCGTAGCCGTGGCTCTGCTGTTTATGCTGTTTGTCTACGCATTAAACCGCAGGATGCTGCATGACCGCATTCATAAGGACCGGCACCGGTATTCGGATTCTTACGGGACGATTCTCCGTGGAATGCTAGGCACCGTGACGCCGATTATTTTAAGCACATTCATTTATAATTTCAGCACCTCCTTTAATCAGACTGTATATACAAAGGTGATGATGAATGTCCGCGGACTTAGTCTGGCGGAGACGGCGACGGCATACGGAATTTTTGCCGGAAAAGCTATGGTAATTATCAACATTCCGATTGCTCTGGCGGCCTCCTTATCATCGGCTATGATTCCCACCATTTCAAAGAGCAGCGCCCTGGGGGATCTTAAGGCGACACAGAAAAAAGTAGAAAATGCCATGTGGACAACCATGCTGATTGCGATTCCGGCTGCCGTGGGACTTGCTGTTCTTTCCAGACCGATTATGCAGCTGCTGTTTCCCCAGAAGGATTCTCTGGATATGGCGGCACAGCTTCTGGCAATGATTGCAGTAACCGTGATCTTTTATTCCTTATCGACGTTAAGCAACGGGATTTTGCAGGGAATCGGAAAAGTGAACCTTCCGGTGCGCAACGCAGGAATTGCCCTTGTGATCCAGACGGTGCTTCTGGTAGGATTATTGATGTTTACAGAGCTGGATGTATATGCGCTGGTGATCTGTCTGATCGTTTATTCTTTTATGATGTGTATTTTAAACAGTTTTTCGGTCAGACACTGCATTGGTGTAAAGGAAAATGTAAAAACTATGTTTATTATGCCGCTTTTGGCTGCGGCAGTTATGGGAGCCTGTGCATGGGGCACATATACAGGCCTTCATATGCTGGTGGAAAGCAATGTTATCTGCCTGATACCATCGTTGGTTCTGGCAGTCGCAGTATATTTCATTGTGATTTTAAAAATCGGAGCGGTACAAAGAGAACAGCTCCTCGCATTTCCGAAAGGGAATTTGCTTGTGAAGGCGGCGGAGAAGTGTCATTTAATCAAATAGAGCATGCCTGAAAATCGGCAGCTGCTCAGCCGCCGGCAGCACCCGCCGAAAATTGATTTCTCCAGGGAAAAAATGTTTCACATTTACTTGGTAATGTGATATATTCTAATATATGGAAACTAAAATTTATAAATTGGATTATCATGCGATTGATCCTGAAATCATAAAAGAAGCAGCGGCGGTGATCCGAAACGGAGAGCTTGTGGCGTTTCCAACAGAAACGGTATACGGACTGGGGGCGAATGCCCTGTGTTCCGATGCGGCGAAGAAAATATACGCGGCAAAAGGGAGACCGTCAGACAATCCGTTGATTGTGCATATTGCTAAGTGGCAGGACCTTTTATATATTGCAAAAGATGTGCCAAAGGAAGCGGAAAAACTGGCAAAGGCTTTTTGGCCGGGGCCGCTGACGATGATTGTCAATAAAAATGACAGAGTACCCCGCGAGACGACCGGAGGAATGGATACCGTAGCCGTCCGCATGCCATCGCATCCGGCAGCGCTTGCACTGATCCGCGAGAGCGGCTGTCTGATTGCCGCGCCCAGTGCGAATGCATCCGGACGGCCGAGCCCTACTATGGCAGAGCATGTGGCAGAGGATTTGGGCGGAAGGATTCCGGTTATTTTAGACGGAGGGGAAGTCGGGATTGGAATTGAATCGACGATTATTGATCTGACGGAAGAGATACCCATGATTTTAAGACCGGGCTATATCACAGAAGAAATGCTAAAGAGCGTGATCGGAGAGGTACGCATAGATCCGGGAATTATAGCGGCAGATTCCGCCGTAAAGCCCAAAGCGCCAGGAATGAAGTACAGGCATTATGCGCCGAGGGCGGATTTGAAGATTGTAGATGGATCAAAGGATGCGGTGATTGAGACCATCAACGCATTGACAGAAGAACAGCAAAAACAGGAGAAAAAAGTCGGTGTCATAGGCACAGACGAAACAGCGGCATGCTATCGGGGGGATCTGATTCTCAGTGTGGGAAGCCGGGAAGACGAGGATGAGATAGCAAGGCAGATGTACCGGATTTTAAGAGCGTTTGACGAGAGCGGCGTAGACGTGATTTATTCAGAAAGCTTTGCGACGCCGCGGATCGGACAGGCTATTATGAATCGTTTGTTAAAGGCGGCGGGACATCAGGTGCTTATGGCGCAGCAGAATAACGGGGGAAGAAAAATTGTATAAGAAAGTAGTATTTGTAGCAGAGAGCGGAACATGCAGGGAACCAATGGCTGTTGCGATCTTAGAGGATATCGGACTGAAAAGGCCGGCTGAAATTCTGGCCAGGGGACTTGTGGTACTGTTTCCGGAGCCGTTGAACCAGAAGGCCGAGGCAGTTATGATCAGCAACGGACTTCCTACAGAGGGCTATATGTCAAGTCCGCTTACGGCAGAGGATTTAGAGGGAGATGCGTTGGTGCTGACGATGGAAGACAAACAGCGGCAGAAGGTGCTGGAGCTGTTTGAAAACGCGAATCCAAAGAATGTGCAGGTGCTGACAGAATTCGTGGGGGATGAACTGGAAATTGTCAATCCGTATGGAGGAACGCTTCAAATGTACGGATTGTGCTACGAGACGCTGCTTGCGTCGATTCGTAAGCTGGCGAATATTTTAAACGAAGGAGAATAGGAGGATACTATGTCAAAGGTAATCGTGATGGATCATCCGCTGATTCAGCATAAGATCGGATGGATACGCAGGGAAGAGACAGGCTCAAAGGACTTTCGGACTCTGGTCAGTGAGATTGCAATGCTTATGTGCTATGAGGCCACCAGAGACCTGAAGCTTTCGGATGTGGAGATCAATACGCCGATCTGCAAGACAACGGCCAAAGAGCTGCGGGGCAAGAAATTAGCTGTCGTTCCGATTTTACGTGCAGGTCTTGGCATGGTGGACGGAATGTTAAATATGATTCCTGCCGCAAAGGTAGGACATATCGGATTGTACCGCGATCCGGACACGAAACTTCCGGTGGAGTATTACTGTAAGCTTCCGGAGGATTGCAGTGAGAGAGAAGTATTTGTGGTAGATCCCATGCTTGCCACGGGAGGTTCTGCAGTGGCGGCAATTCAAATGTTAAAAGAAAAAGGCGTAAGAAATATCCGGTTCATGTGTATCATTGCGGCTCCGGAGGGAGTAAAGCAGATGCAGGAGGCACATCCGGATGTGGATGTATATATCGGAGCATTGGACGATCATTTGAATGAAGACTGCTATATTGTTCCGGGCCTGGGAGATGCAGGAGACCGTATTTTTGGCACAAAATAAGGAGGTTTTTTGTGAGCGATAAACGGCAGGATTATATTAGCTGGGACGAATATTTTATGGGCGTGGCGATGTTGTCCGCTATGCGGTCAAAAGATCCTCATACGCAGGTGGGAGCCTGTATTGTCAGCAGTGACAACAAAATCTTATCCATGGGCTACAACGGATTTCCGGCAGGATGTTCCGATGATGCGTTCCCATGGGCAAGAGAAGGGGAGCCTCTTGACAATAAATATCTGTATACGACCCACAGTGAATTAAATGCGATTTTAAATTACAGGGGCGGGAGTCTGGAAGGGGCAAAGCTTTATGTATCTTTGTTTCCCTGTAACGAATGCGCCAAGGCGATCATTCAGTCCGGAATCAAAACAATCGTATATGATTCAGACAAATACGAGCATACGCCTCCGGTAGTCGCATCAAAGCGGATGTTCGACGCCGCGGGCGTGCGGTACTACAAATACGAGCATACAAACCGGGAAATTCATCTGAATGTGTAGGAGAGGACAATATGAAATACAGGAAAAATGTATATCAGTCTTTTACCATGGTGATGCAGTTTGGGATCAATATGATCGTCCCGATCTTAATGTGTACGATGTTTGGGGTATATATCGGAAGAAAATATGATATGATGTTTATAGTGGTGCCGCTTTTTCTGATCGGCGCACTGGCCGGCTTTCGCAATATATACCGTATGGCAAAGAAAATATTTGAACAGGAAAGCGACAGGGACACGAAGGATGTTAAAGAGATTAAATAAAGTATTGCCGGAGCTGATCCTTGGCATTATAGCCTGGGGAATTGTGGTATGGCTTGTGGGGATATGGTTTGTCGAGGATAAATTATTATATTCCACAGGCTTATGGATTGGTGTGCTTCTGGCAGCCGGAATGGCGATTCATATGGCAGTTGTCCTGGAAGATGCCGTAAGTGCGGGGAGCGGACAGGGGAAATTAATTACCATGTCCCTGCTTCGTTATGCGGTTGTGGTAATTGTATTCGGCTGTGTCACATATTTTCATCTGGGAAATCCGATTGCTGCATTTGCCGGAGTTATGGGGTTAAAAATAGCTGCGTATCTGCAGCCGATTTTTCATAAAATCATTTTAAAACTTCAGGGAAGGGAGGAGTACTCTACAGATTATAAATCCAATCAAGAAGAATCAAATTAAGGAGGTGAGAATTTGAACAATGCAGTTTTGCTGGCTTCTGGCGCAGATATTGATATTATGGTGCATGGTCT
>CANODN010000075.1 GCA_947564765.1 uncultured Roseburia sp.
AAGTAAGCGCCAAGTGTTTTTCTTTAAATAACTCATCATATACTTCTTCAAAAGGATTTTTCAAAAACCGCAGAAAATCAAGAGGCATCCTTGACTTAAATCTAACGGTTTCCGAAGGGGATTTTTTCGGATTTATCGGTCCCAACGGCGCAGGTAAAAGCACGACAATCCGCACTCTTTTGGGGCTGATTTCTCCCACTGGCGGAAAAGCGGAGATTTTGGGCATGGATATTACAAAACAGAAAAAGGAAATCCTTTCTGTTGTGGGCTATATGCCCTCAGAGGCCTTTTTTTACCCCAATCAAACAGTTGGGGAAATCATAAAGCTCTCTGCAGATTTCCGGCAAAAAAACTGCTCTGCGGAGGCAGAGCGGCTGTGCGAAAGACTTTCCCTTGACACAGAGAAAAAAATTTCCGAGCTTTCCCTGGGCAACCGCAAAAAGGTATCTGTTGTCTGCGCCTTGCAGCATATGCCAAAGCTCTGTATCTTAGACGAGCCTACCAGCGGCCTCGATCCGTTGATGCAGCGGGAATTCTATGAGATTTTAGAAGAACGCAGCCGGCAGGGAACCACTATATTTCTTTCTTCTCATGTGCTGTCCGAGGTACAGCGTCACTGTAAGCACGCTGCAATTATCCGGGAAGGCAGACTTCTGATTTCCGACAGTGTAAAACATCTGGGGCATACCAAAGCAAAACGAGTAACAGTCCGGGGGATTGATGCACCGCCCGCTCTTTCCCAAATCAAAGACGTTCAGAAAAACGACGATACCCTGCGCTTTTTGTACAGCGGCGAACCAGAACAGCTTTTACGCTCCCTCTCAGGACTTCCGCTGACGGATATTTCCATTACGGAGCCGGATCTGGAAGAAATCTTTCTTCACTATTATACAAAGGAGGGCGCATAACATGCCATTACTAAAACACGAACTTTCCCAGGGAAAACAAATGCTTTTCATATGGACAGCAGTGATTGCCGGTATGCTGGGTATCTGTATTTTCATCTATCCGGAAATGAAAGAAGAAATGAACGACATTGGCAGCATGTTTTCCAATCTTGGAAGTTTTTCTGCCGCATTCGGCATGGATAAAATCAGTTTCGGAGAATTTACGGGGTTTTTCAGTGTGGAATGCGGAAATATTCTCGGTCTCGGAGGCGCTTTTTTTGCCGCTCTTCTTGGCGCTTCCTCTCTTGCAAAGGAGGAAAAGGAACGAACTGCCGAATTTCTCCTTACCCACCCGGTTCACCGCAGCAGCATTGTTTTGCAAAAGCTCTGCGCCCTGCTTTTGCAGATTCTTATCCTAAATGCCATTGTCATCGGCGTTACGGCTCTTTCTACATACGCCATCGGAGAATCACCGGATATCAAAGAGATGACGCTTTTGCTGCTTGCCTATTTGATTCTGCAGCTGGAAACGGCCACCGTCTGCTTTGGCATTTCCGCCTTTTTAAAAAGCAAAGGCTCCGGCATTGGTCTTGGCATAGCGGCACTGTTTTATTTTTTAAATATTCTTGCCAATCTGACGGAAAAATTGCATTTTCTGAAATTCATGACGCCTTTCGGTTATGCGGAAGGCTCCGATATTATCGCAGAAGGCAGTTTGCATTTCAGGTATTTATCCGTTGGTATTCTGGCTGCAATCATCGGCGTCATCACAGCTTTTTATTGGTACGGCAAGAAGGATATTGCCTGAATACCGAAAAGCTTTTAACGCAGTGTTTTATTTTTGCAACTGCTTTTCCGGCATCTTTTTCTGTACTCCAAGGGCGTGCACCGGGCATATTCCCGAAACACCTTTCCGAAATAACTGCTGCTGCCAAGTCCGCAGGCCTGGGCAATTTCAGTGACAGAATCCCCTTCCCGCGCCAGCATTTGACACGCCATCTGCAGACGGTAATTTTTCATATACTCCAGGGGCGTCATATGCAGACAGCTGCGAAATACCCGAAAGCATTCTCTTTCACTCAAAAAAGCCGATGCAGCCAGTTCTTCCACCGTAATTTTTCTGTCATAATGCTCATGAATATAAATCATCATTTCTTTTATCTTATCGTTGTTTTTATCGTACTCTTCCTGATTCTCCATTTGGCCGCGGGCCTGCTCAAACAAAAGAAGCCAGATTTTCGTCAGCGCCTCCCTCAGCCTGATCTCATACCCGAAATCCTGCTCCTTCAGACAAAGAGCCTCTTGTATCAGCTTTAAAATTTCCGCCTCTTTCGGATTTTCGGGATAGAGGGGAATCATTTCCACCTGCAGAGCCGCGGAAAGAGGCAGTATATACTTCTGCTCGATTCTGCTGCCCTGTTCTCCGGCAAGCAAAGATACGTCAAAGATATGAAGCATCTGAATCGTTTCTCCTGTTCCATTCAGCGCCTTTGTGGAATGGAGCACATTGGAATTGAGCATTCCTCCGGAACCGGGAGGAAATACCCACTTCTCCTTTGCAGTGCAGTATTCCAGCGTCCCGCTCTCCATATAAAATATTTCCACTGCTTTATGCCAGTGCCAGGGCACAAACCGTCCGATATACTGGTCAATAAATACACGGGTTGCAATATAAGGAAACTCTGCCGAAAACCCCGGCAGCAGCTCCTCCTTGCTTCCCGTATGAAATTCAATATTCCGTATGTCTTTCATAATTCTTCTGTATCCGTCCTCAATCTTTGTATAGGAAACCTTTATGAATCAGATCAGCCTGTAATTTCAAGCTTACTCTAAAGAAAAAGCAGAAAGCCTGAGAGAATCCCTATATACCGGAAATTCCAACGTCAATATCAGGCAATTTCCGCTGTTTCTCCATTCATCCACCAATTCTGCCTGACGCATGGGATTTTGCTTTATATTCTCCCTTCCTCCACCGGAATATACCAGATACACTTCTCCCGCACACATATCTACTTTTTTTAAAAAATCAGCCATGTCTTTAATCTTTACTTTCATTGAAATAACCTCCTCTAAATGATCTGTTTTGTTTACGATTATCATTATAGAGGAGGTTTCTTACTTCAACTATCAGATTTCAGCCACAATCTGTCACAATTCTGCCATTCTACTATTTTCTGTAAAATCCAACCAAGAGAGAAACCACCTCTCCAAAGGCAACTTAAAAGGATAAGATTCCGGAACAGTGCAGCCGAAGGCTGAAGGATTACGCTGTCAATTCCTGCATCAAATCATGGACAGACACGATCTTCTTTACTCTGCTGACATTGCTCCCACAGAAAATCAGCCCTTCCCGCAAATTTCCCTTCACCGCATTCACCAGCGCTTTGGTAATGCAATAGGGCGTGTTTTTTACATCACAGGTTTTGATGCAGTGATAACATTTCGCAACCGGGCATTTTTCCTGTTCCGTATTCCGGATAAACGCATTGCCGACTGCCCGGCCCGGCATGCCCACCGGACTTTTTATAATTCTGACGTCCTCTTCTTTGGCATCGATATAGGCCTGCTTGAACGCATCCGAAGCGTCGCATTCACAGGTCGCAACAAAACGGGTAGCCATTTGAACGCCGGACGCCCCCAGGTTTAAAAATTTCTGAATATCCTTACTGTCCCATATTCCGCCTGCCGCGATGACCGGTATTTCTTTTCCCGTTTCCCGTTCCACTTCTTTCATATAATTGACCACATCTGCCGTAATTTCCTCAAGCCCCGGCTTAGTTCCTTCCGCCAGCTCCTCCGGCTTAAAGCCCAGATGCCCGCCCGCCTCTGGACCTTCAATGACAATCAGATCCGGAACATAGTCATACTTCGCCCTCCAATGCTTTACGATTAACTTACAGCATTTTAAAGAAGATACAATCGGCGCAATTTTTGTCGCCGTTCCCTTTACATACATGGGCAGATCCACCGGTATCCCGGCTCCTGATATAATCAAATCGATGTTCTGTGCCACACATTCCTTCACAATATCCCCATAGTTTTTCAAAGCTACCATAACATTCACGCCTAAGATGCTATCTTCTCCTGCGATTTCCCGTGCCTTTCTGATTTCCTTACCGATTGCCCGTAAATTTGCCTGCATGGGATTCTTGTCAAAGTCCTCCTCCTGGTACCCGATATCTGCAGTGGATATTACGCCGATTCCTCCTTCTGCGCTTACGGCTCCTGCCAGCTTATGCATAGATACGCCGACGCCCATGCCTCCCTGGATAATGGGATATTTGGATCTCTTATCTCCTATTTGAATGCCTTTCATGAATTTTCCTCCTGATATAGTTTTCGATACCAGATTATACCATTCACAAAACTCTGTCAACTAGTTATTACTATTTTTTCCAATTGAAATTTAACCTGCAGACAATCCTATGAAAGTTTCCACAGTACTCTCTGTAAACCATACGGATGCTGCCGGCAAAGGCAAATAAATTAATACCACCTCTCCAGCGGCAGCTGGTTATTGATTCCCTTTGTAAATAAAACCTGATGCAGATCAATGATTCCGTTGTGAAAGGTCGCTGCACAGGAGGATAAATACAAATCCCACATCCGGACAAACCGCTCGTCAAACATGTTCCGCACCTCATCCAGATGCTCCCTGTAATTTTTTTGCCAGCACAGCAATGTCCGGTTATAGTGAAGCCGCAGATTTTCCACGTCTATTGTATGAAATCCGTCTTCCGCCGCACAGGAAAGCATTTCCCGAAGGCTTGGTACAACGCCTCCTGGAAAAATATACTTCTTAATCCAGGGATCTCCGTCATGCTCTTTTAAGGCGCTGATAAAATGGAGCAGAAACAGTCCGCCCGGTTTCAGAATCTCTTTTGCGCAGTCCATAAAAAGCTGATAATTGTCACGCCCCACATGTTCCACCATGCCAATGCTTACAATACGGTCAAAGGTTTTTCCGTATTTTGGCAGATCCCGGTAATCCATAAGCTCCACCGTAAGATACTTCTCCAAATGCTCTTTTAAAATCCGCCGCTTAAATTCTTTGTACTGTTCTTTGCTCAATGTAATCCCCGTACCGTGCACACCGTATTTTTTGGCTGCCTCGATCAGCAAAAATCCCCAGCCGCAGCCGATGTCAAGCAGGGACATCCCTTCTTTCAGATACAGCTTTTTTAAAATATAGTCCACCTTGTTGACCTGGGCCTGATAAAGTGAATCATCCTCGTGCAGAAAATAACCGCAGGAATAGCTCATCGTCTCATCCAGCCACAGCCGGTAAAAATCATTGCCGATATCATAGTGGCTGTGCACTTCCTCCTTCTGGTTCTTCTTTGCCGTGGAAGGAAACATCAGCTTTTTTAACGCAACTTTATTTGTGGAAAACCGGTCCATTTGTCCCAGAAAATGATCCAATGCATAATATAAATCTCCTTCTACCTCAATATCCCCGTTCATGTAGGCCTCGCCCAGGGAAAGGGAAGTGCTTGTCATAAGGGAAGTCAGGGGGATCATTCTTTTGAAATTCACCGTAAACTGAGGCTTTCCGTCACCAATCCGGTATTCCTTCTGGTCCATTTTGATGCAAAAAGGATATTGATCAAATTTCTTCATAAATGGGATGAAAACATTTTTCTCTAGCATAACCTGTCTCCGTTCTTTCTCAATGTTTTTTACTATTTTTCCCATTTTCGGACAGGTTAATCACATTTATCATAAAGATGCATCTGCTATCCCTCGTAAGCCTCAGGGGTAATATTGAAACATTCCATAATCCCCTCTGGCAATCGAATCATTGAAAAGTAAACAGATAAAAGGGACTGGCATCACTGGCCAGTCCCTTTTATCCTCTCTTTAAGATTCCTTTCGCAGCACCTCATGAGGCGCTTCAATTTCGTTTGCAATCGTATGCTCCGTCAATTCTGACAAAAGTTTTATTTTTGCATTGAGCACAGGCCTCATGCAATTCGGTACATGCTCCTGATGCGCTCTGTGAATGGCTACGCATTCTTTACAGTTCCCATGATACCGACAGGCTTTTTTACAGGGACAGTGATCTTTTTCTTTGTATTCCTCCCGGAATGCAGATGCAAATTCCTCCTGCAGCCGTAATCCCTCCTGTCGGTTTCCTTTATGGAACTGTTCCATTGCTGCTAATTCTTTTGGATTTCCTTCGATTATCATTATGTATCCTCCGCAGTTTCCTTTTCCATTTAAATTCCAAACAGCTCCGCCGCCTGTTTCATATTTTCCCGGATTGAAACATGAAACGGACATCTCGTCTCACAGGCACCGCAAAGGATACATTCTCCTCCGTGATGGGGCAATGCCTTATAATGCTCTCTGACTGTTTCCGGAATGCTCCCCTGTGCTTTTGCCAGATTCAAAAATTTCGTGACAGACGCCACATCAATCTCTTTTGGACAGGGTGCACAGTGGCTGCAGTACATACAATGTCCTTCCCAGCTGATATTGGGAAAAGAGGCAAAGGACAATGCATAGTCCTTTTCTTCCTCTGATGCCGTCTCATATGCTATGCTTTCTTCCAGCTGTTTGACAGAATGCGCTCCCACAAGCACAGATGCCACACCGGGGCGCGTGAAGGCATAGTGCAGACACTGAACGGCAGTTAAAGCAGCGCCTGCCGGAGAAAGAGCCGCATGCAAAAGATCTCCTCCTCCAAACGCCTTCATAACCGTAATTCCAACTCCCAGCCTCTGACAGGTTTCGTATAATTCCTGACGTTCAGAATCCATATTAATCAAATGTTCCTGATAATTTTTTTCATCCCACAAAGATTCCACATCCTCACTGGCAGGCTGCAAATCATAACAGGGATTTACAGAAAACATCAGCACTTCTATATGACCGCTTTTTATTGCTTTTAGCGCAACCTGGGGATTGTGACTACTTAAGCCGATGTGCTTTATAATTCCTTTTTCCTTTAATTCCAATACATACGAAAGTACCGGGCCCTTTGCAATCACATCCCAGTCCTCTAAGGAATCCACATAATGAATCATACCTACATCAATATAATCTGTCTGCAGCAGAGAAAGCATCTCTTCCATGCCTTTCTTTACTTCTTCTATCTCACGGGTACGCAGATACTGACCGTTCTTCCAGACAGAACAAATATGAGACTGAATCATAAATTTTTCCCGTCTGCCCGAAAGGGCTTCCCCTACGCTGGCGCGCAGCTTAGGATCTGACGCATAAAGGTCAAAATAATTGATGCCGGATGCTTCTGCTGCATCCAAAAGTTTTTTTGTATTCCGATATTCCTCCTCTGAAAAGCCCTCACAGCCCAGGCCAATCTCACTTACCTGTAATCCTGTATTTCCCAATTTCCGATATTTCATGCGATTCTCCTTTTCTCCTCTTTATTTTCTTCCTGCCGGATGCTGTCTTTTTTAAATCAGCTCAGACGCCCACATTTTAATCTGTTTTAAAATCGCGCCCATATTTTCTTCCAGATCCAAACATTCTGTTGCGTCGAAAATCCGTCCTTGTTCCTCTGTCAGAGAAATCACTGCCTCTTTCCGGGAGGTCTTAAGCGAAATCAGCAGAATCAATCCCGCATCCAAACAAGTGCGGATACACTGCATATCTTCCGTCTCGGATTTCGCAAAAGGAATCTGAATGGTATGGAATCCCATACGCAGCAGATAACGTTCTGTATAATTCATATACATGCCCGTCTTTGTTCCTTCGGAAAACAGGATGATTCCTCCCTTTTGTCCAAGAGCCGACTCCCGTTCCGAAGATGCCACATCTCTTCCGTCTTTTTTCCAGCTTTCTTCGGAAATGGTATGTATGATATTACCGTATGCCGCCAGCAGCTCACTCTCCCGTTCCATAAGCCTTACCGTTCCGATTTTTCGATTCTTTTTTTCACAGGTCAATGCAATGGGTCTGGAAAAACAGATTTCGCATCGTGCCAGGGCATTTTTCGTCAGATACTCGGCATAGCTGTGTTCTCCCGTGTTGACATCAATCTGATAACAGATTTTGGTTACGACTGCCGTAACAGCTGTTGTTCCCACTACAGCCTGATAGCGTTTTCCCTGCGTCAGCCGATTGTCCGACGTCCACAAAATATCTGCCTCGATGCGGTCTGTAACAGCCAGGTCATCTTCCCCTGTCAAAACATAGCCTCTCCCCACATCCACTTCTCGATCCAGTTCAATGCCGATGGGATCTGTGCATACTGCCCGGTCTGTCTTTTGATCCAGAACATAAATGCCTTCTACTTTTGCCCGTCTTCCTGTGGGAGATACAAAAATCTCATCTCCTGTTTTTATACTGCCGGAAACGATTTCTCCCTGGATTACCCGCTTTTTCACTGTGGCATTTTTCATCTGGCTGGATTTACAGGTTCTCTGCACCGGCATACAGAAAATTTCTGTTTCCCTCTTTTTCTGTGGTATCGGCCGCTTTAATGCATCTAACAGCGTACCGCCTTCATACCAGCTCATTTCCTCGGATACCTGCATCATATTGACACCGCTTTTTGCAGCCACCGGAATCACTACAAAGTTACAGTCGGCATATTCCTCCAGCATCTGTCTGATTTCTTCAGAAAG
>CANODN010000076.1 GCA_947564765.1 uncultured Roseburia sp.
GGGCGATCCCTAAAAAATCCGCACTTTCATAAGAAGTGGCACTGCCTTGTTCAATTTCCGGAATCAGTTCCAGCTGGTACTGTAAAAACAGGCTGTGCAGGAATTCACTGGTAGTACTTTTTTTGTTCAGCATGAGAATCGGATATTGTTTCAATTCACAGAAAGGAATTTCTTTTTGTGTCAGATCAAAAAAAGCGGGATTTGCAATAAATACATCGTGAAATTCACAGACTGTTTTCCGGATATGGGAAGGATTTAATCTGGAATTCGGGTCATTGGTGACGATTAAATCGACTTTTCCCTGGTCTAAAAGATCTGCGCAGGAAAGAGAAGTGGCACTGGTGACTTTGACCGGTACATTTGGAAATTTCTGATGAAATTGTTTCAGATAAGGCACCAGAAAATAGCGGCATATGGTGTCATTGGCGCCGATATGCAGCTGTCCGAAGCCCAGTCCTTCGATATCCAGCAACTGATTTTCTCCCCGGGTAATCAGATTGATAGCTGGTTCAATATGTTTGAAAAGCACCTGGCCTGCCGGCGTAAGCCGGACTTTCTTGGTGCTGCGGATAAACAAAGGCTGTTCTAATTTTTTCTCTAAGGTTTTAATGGACTGGCTGACGGCAGACTGAGAAATATAGAGCTGTCTGCTGGCTTCTGAAAAACTGAGAGAAGAGGCCACATAATAAAAAACCTTATATAATTCCAGATTAATGTCCATACGTTTCTCCCCATGCTTCGATTGCGTCTATAATTGGCCGCAGGGACTCTCCCTGTTCACTGAGAGAAAACTCAACCCTCGGCGGCAGATCCCGAAATGTTTCAATAATAATCAATCCGTCCTTTTGCATCGATTCCAGAGTGACCTTTAAAACAGTCTGGTCAATTCCTTTTATTTCGGTTTTCAATTCTGTCAGATGCCAGGACATAGTCCGGGACATCAGAGTCTTTAAAACCAGCAGTTTCCATTTGTTTCCAATCAGCGCAACTGCTTGTTCAAAAGGTTCCTGGGGAAGTTCTTCTTTTTTTGGTTTCCTTAACATAAAAATCCTCCGAATATGTATTCATATATGGATTATAATCGCAGGACAGTTGTTTTGCAAGTGCCTAAATATCCAATTCCGGCGGAACATCAAGTTCGTCGGAAACATACTTCCCATTCTTTTTCCGCTGCCGTACACATTCCGACAGCAGATATTCAATCTGCCCGTTTACAGAGCGAAAATCATCTTCCGCCCAGGCTGCAATGGCATTGTAAAGCTTTGGGGAAAGCCGCAGCGGAATCTGTTTTTTCTTATTATCCTGCATAGTTAATACAGGCTGCCGGAATTGACAACAGGCTGTGCGTCATGATTGCCGCAGAGAACTACAAGAAGGTTGGATACCATTGCCGCTTTGCGTTCCTCATCCAATTCTACGATGTTGTTCTCGCCGAGACGTTCCAACGCCATTTCCACCATACCGACGGCACCGTCTACAATCATTTTTCTGGCGTCTATGATAGCAGATGCCTGCTGACGCTGCAGCATGGTAGCCGCGATTTCCGGTGCGTAAGCAAGGTATGTAATGCGTGCTTCTATAATTTCGATTCCTGCTTCATTCACTTTGCTCTGAATTTCTTCTTTGATTCTTTGGGCAACGATTTCACTGGAACCTCTTAAACTGCCTTCATCTGCAATGCCATCTCCTGTTGTATCTACGTTCGGTGCGACATCATAGGGATAGATCCGGACAATGTTTCTCAAAGCGCTGTCGCATTGAAGGGATAAGAATTCTTTATAATTATCAACGTTAAATACGGCTTTTGCAGTATTGGTGATGCGCCAGGTAACGGCAATGCCGATCTCTACCGGATTGCCCAGGCAGTCGTTGATCTTCTGGCGGTTGTTGTTTAAGGTCATGACTTTTAAAGAGAGCTTTTTACTGGAGGCTTCCAGATCAGCGCCGTCGGCAGATTTTTTTGTTTTTACATCGCCGCTCTGGTTTAATTTAGTCTTTGCGGCAGGATTGACCGCAGAGCAGAACGGATTTACAAAATAAAATCCAGGTTCTTTTAAAGTGCCGATATATTGCCCGAACAATGTCAACACAAGAGCTTCCTGGGGTTTTAAAACTTTTAATCCGGGCCAGAGCAGCCAGGTTGTGCTAAGGATGATGATGCTGACAATCATAAGAACGGGATTTTTACCCTCTTCTACCATAAACCCACCTAAGATTGTGCCCGCAATGGCTGCGGCGTAGATGAGAAGGGACAGTAACAGAATTGCCATGCCGTTTCGTTTGGTTGTTAATATTTTTTCTTTCATAGCAGAATCCTCACTTTCGTAATTTGATATTAAAATGATATCACAATAATATTATTTTGACAAGGGCATTTTTTGAGATTTTGGAAACGGGAAGGATTTTTTTGGGTCAGTGCACAAACTGCGCAGATCTGAGTGAGCAGTGCGCTGCCTCAGAGAGAATGGGATATCTTTCAGAAATAAGGATGACAAAAAAACACCTGTATGATAAGATGTAAAAAGTATTTTGAAGAAAGGAAGGAACATATGAAAAGAGAACTATTTGATGTGTATTGGAAGAAATTATTTTTTCTTGTTGCTGTTATATGCTGTATGACAGGTTTTCGGACGGATGCGGTATCGGCGGCAGAGGATGATACGGCAATTGAAGTTTTGGAGGATGTGTATATTAAAGGTTTTCTGCAGGCAGATGAAGAACAGGCGCTTCATTGGGATTATGCAGTTTCCGGCGGAGACATGCAGAGTTATAATTACGAACGATACTTTTTTCTCCCGGCGGGCGCTGATTCCGATACGGTTTCTATCTGGTTTGCAAGAACAGAAAAAGATCCTTCTACGGGGACGTTAACGTCCGTACAGGAAACGGGATATGTTACAATTGACGGACAGAAGGTAAAAAGCGGAGATCAGATCAAACTTCCGGCGAGTGGGAATGTCCTTTCGATTACATTGGCAAACGGGAAAACAACCGGAATCCGCATCAGAAAGTCTGCCAACGTTCCATCCATGTTTATTTCTACAAGCTCCGGGAGCTTAGATGCGATTCATGCAGATAAAAGCAACAAAGAAAAAGGAGATATGCTGATTGTTCTTGCAGATGGAAGCCAGGATTTTAAAGGAGCATTAAAACATATAAAAGGCAGAGGAAATGCTACCTGGGAGTATAATAAGCGCCCTTATAATATCAAATTGGATAAATCGGCTGATCTTTTGGGAATGGGAAAGGCAAAGGGCTGGTGTCTGCTTGCCAATTATCTGGATACTTCTTTGCTGCGCAATAAGATTGTGTATGATCTTGGAGAAGAAACGGGGATTGATTTTATGATGGATTCCAGATCCCTGGATTTGTATATCAACGGAGCGTACAAAGGGACTTATCTGATGACGGAAAAGGTCGAGATTGATAAGAACAGAGTAAATCTTACAGATATGGAAAAGGCAACGGAAAATGCGAATGGAACGGATGTGGATCTGGAAAGCTTTCCGGCCGGCGGCTCGAATGCATATGCAGTAAATACCAGAAAATGGAGAGAAATTCCAAACGATCCGGCAGATATCACCGGAGGCTATCTGATTGAGGTGGAATTGAATGACAGATATGCGGCGGAGGCCTGCGGCTTCGTTACGAAGATCGGTCAGGCAGTTACCATGAAGGCTCCGGAATTTGTATCTGAAAATCAGATTAACTATATTGCGGATTTTTACCAGGATATGGAGGATGCACTGTATTCCGAAACAGGATATAATTCCAAAGGAAAGCATTTTTCCGAATATATTGATGAAGAGTCCATAGCGAAAATGTATCTGCTGCAGGAATACAGCCTGAATCTGGACTCCGGTATTACGAGTTTTTATTTGTATAAGGATTCGGATTTGACAGGAGACGGTAAATTCCATATGGCGCCCGCCTGGGATTTTGATGTGGCAATCGGAAACCATTCCGGCAGAGACGGCGTTGATTTGTCTGATCCGACCGTATGGTGGGCAAATAGAGCGCAGATTTATAATATCGGCGGATTAAACATTCTGGCGCAGGCAGTGCAGTATGATTCTGTAAAAAAACAGATTGTCGAGCAGTGGAACGAGGTGTTTTATCCGGCGGTGCAGTATCTTTTGGGAAACGGGGCAGATTATCAGCCGAAAAAGCTAAAAACACTGACAGCTTATAAGAATGAACTATCTGCATCTGCGGAAATGAATTTTATGATCTGGCCGGAAACACTGATGCATGATGCTACAGGAGTGCAAAACGGAGCGGATTTTGCAGGAAGTGTGGAGTATATAGAAAATTTCTTAAATGAAAGAAAAACGTTTTTGCATGAAACTTCAAAGGGAGGATTTGCATACGGAACGACTTCCGGTTATAACCGTCTTACCGGAACTGTGCGCATGGAAGGAATCATGAAGGTAGGTGAAACACTGACTGTCAAAGTAGAAAACAGTAATGCAAAGGAAGGCTTTACATATCGGTGGTTTGCCGACGGCGCAGAAATTGCAGGAGCCGATCAGGGCAGCTATATGCTGACAGAGGCAGAAGAAGGAAAAGAAATTTCCGTAGAAGTAAGGGCTGCAGACAATACCCTGCTGGCATCTCTGACGCAGACAGCAGAGGAGCGGGTACAGGGAAATACAAAGGAGGAAGATCCTCCGGCAGAAGATGCAGTCTTGTTAAAGGCGTCCAACGTTACAGCTGCAAGCAGCACAATCGCCGGCGTTGTGATACAGTTTACAAAGACAGAGAATGCCGCATCTTATGATGTTTACAGAAAATCCGGAAACACATGGGAGAAAATCGGAAATACAAAGGAATTGTCCTTTACCGATAAAACACCGGTTGGAGGCAGAAAAGTTTCTTACGCCGTAAAGGCCCTTTCCGGGAATCCGGCAGAATATAAGGAAGCAGAACTGGGAACGGAAAAAGAAATTACCCTGCCCAATGCACCGGCCAGACTGAAAGCAAAAGCGCAGAAGGGAAGAAAGGTTTCGCTGTCCTGGAAGAAGGTAAAAGGCGCATCTGCATACCTGATTTACCGTGCCGACAGCAAAGACGGAGAATATAAGCTGATCAAAAAAGTGAAGAAACAGAATACGGTTAAGTTTACAGACAAAAAGAAATTAAAAGCAAAGAAAAAATATTTTTATAAGATTGCAGTTTTAAAAGACGGAATGTACAGTCCGCTTGGAAATACGGCAAAAGTGAAAGTAAAAAAATAAAAAGGCAGGCAGAATAAAATGGAAAAATCAGCAGATAAGACAATTATAACAGTAGTAGGAAAAGATACGGTGGGAATTATTGCAAAAGTATGTACCTATCTGGCCGAGAATCAGATTAATGTACTGGATATTTCCCAGACGATTGTACAGGGATATTTTAATATGATGATGATTGCGGACATGGCGGCTGCGGCAAAGCCCTTTGGTGAGTGTTCTAAGGAACTGGAGGAACTGGGGGAAGAAATCGGCGTCAGCATTAAGTGTCAGCGGGAAGAAATTTTCCAGAAAATGCACAGGATCTAGGCAGTGGGAGGTTACTATGATAAATATTTGGGAAGTAAAAGAAACCAATGCGATGATAGAGCAGGAAAATCTGGATGTTCGTACGATTACGCTGGGCATCAGCCTGCTTGACTGTATCGATTCTGATTTGGAGCGTCTGAAAGAAAACATTTATCAGAAGATTACGACGGTGGCCAAAGATCTGGCTGCCGTTGGAGAAGAAATTGAAAATGAATTTGCAATTCCGATTGTAAATAAACGGATTTCCGTTACCCCGATTGCATTGGTGGGCGGAGCGGCGTGCAAAACGACGGAGGATTTTGCCCAGATTGCCGATACGCTGGATGCAGCGGCAAAGGCAGTCGGCGTTAACCTGATCGGCGGTTATTCCGCACTGGTGTCTAAAGGTATGACAAAAGCAGACGAGCTTTTGATTCGATCTATCCCCACAGCATTGTGCAGGACGGAGCGGGTATGCAGCTCCGTAAATCTTGCATCTTCAAAAACAGGTATTAATATGGATGCAGTCCGTTTAATGGGAGAGATTTTACTGGAAGTGGCAGAGCAGTCCAAAGACAGGGATTCCGTAGACTGCATGAAGCTGGTGGTGTTCTGTAATGCACCGGATGACAATCCTTTTATGGCAGGGGCATTTCACGGAGTGACGGAAGCAGATGCAGTCATCAATATCGGCGTCAGCGGACCGGGCGTTGTAAAAACCGCATTGGAAAAGGTGCGGGGAGAAAGCTTTGAGGTGTTGTGTGAGACGATCAAAAAAACAGCATTTAAGGTTACCCGTGTGGGACAGCTGGTTGCACAGGAAGCATCCCGGATGCTTGGCATACCCTTTGGTATTATCGATCTTTCCCTTGCACCGACGCCGGCAATCGGAGACAGTGTGGCGGACATTCTCTGCGAAATCGGGCTGGAATACGCCGGAGCGCCGGGGACGACGGCAGCGCTGGCTCTTTTGAATGATCAGGTGAAAAAGGGCGGTGTCATGGCATCTTCTTATGTGGGCGGCTTAAGCGGCGCCTTTATTCCGGTCAGCGAGGATCAGGGAATGATCGATTCCGTGCGGGCGGGTGCAATTACATTGGAGAAATTAGAAGCTATGACCTGTGTCTGCTCCGTTGGGCTTGATATGATCGCTATTCCGGGAGACACCAGCGCGGCATCGATTTCCGGCATCATTGCGGACGAAATGGCTCTCGGCATGGTTAATCAGAAGACGACAGCGGCAAGGTTGATTCCGGTGATCGGAAAGGGCGTGGGTGATACAGTAGAGTTCGGCGGTCTGTTCGGATATGCGCCGATTATGCCGGTGAATCCGTTTTCCTGTGAAGGCTTTATCAGCCGGAATGGAAGGATTCCGGCACCGATTCACAGCTTTAAAAATTAAAAACTGGTAAATTACCCAAAAGACACAAATGTTTTAAAAAAATTTTCGGCATATGCTATAATTTTTCTTGTAAATAAGATTTTCCTATGCTATAATCGGTTTGTAAATAAGTCTGGCATGGATCAGACTATAGAAAAAGGAGGATTCTAGAAATGAAAAAGAAACTTTTAGCAGCATTTTTATGTGTTGCAATGACAGCAACTTTGTTTGCAGGCTGTGGCGGAAGTGACAACGCTGCTGACAACAATACTACAGATGATGCAGCGGATACAGGTGCAGCTGACGTAGCAGACGATGTAGCAGATGCAGCAGATGATGCAGCAGGCGGCGATATGTCCGATGCAAACATCGCAGTATTCTATTATACGTATGGTGATACATACATTGCATCTGTTCGTACAGCATTGGATGCTAAGCTTGATGAGATGGGAGTTACTTATCAGGATTATGATTCCAACAGCAACCAGACAACACAGAACGAGCAGATCGATACTGCAATCCAGACAGGCGCTAACCTGTTAATCGTAAACATCGTTACTTCCGGTTCTGTAGACGCTTCTCAGCAGATCGTTGACAAAGCATCTGCAGCAGGCATTCCTGTAATCTTCTTCAACCGTGCAGTAGAAGATGATGATACAGAAGGACAGGTACTTGGCAGCTATGACAAATGTGCATTCGTAGGAACAGACGCTCCGGAAGCTGGTCATATGCAGGGTAAAATGATTGGTGAATACCTTGTTGAGAATTTTGATGCAGTTGACTTAAACGGCGACGGCAAAATCCAGTACGCTATGATGATGGGTCAGTTAGGAAACGTAGAAGCTATCGCTCGTACACAGTACGGTGTAGAAGATGCTAACGCAGTTCTGACAGAAGCTGGCAAACCGGAATTAGAGTTCTTTGATTCCTCTAATGCTGATAAATACCAGGTAGACCAGGATGGTAACTGGAGTGCAACAGCAGCAAATAACTACATGAACACAAACCTTTCCCAGTTCAACGAAGACAGCAAGAACATGATTGAACTTGTTATTTGTAACAACGACGGTATGGCTGAAGGCGTTGTTTCCGCATTGAATGATAAGGGCTACAACCTTGGAGACGGCAGCTCAACTATGATTCCTGTATTCGGTGTTGATGCAACTGACGCTGCAAAACAGTTAATCGCTGACGGCAAAATGGTTGGTACGATTAAACAGGATGCTGACGGTATGGCACAGTGTATCGCATTCTTGACAGAGAACTGCGCAAGTGGAAAAGACGTTATGGATGGAACAGATTCCTATAACATTTCAGAGAATGTTTCCAATAAGATTTATATCCCATATCAGCCATATACAGGAGAATAATTTATTAAAAAAGCAAGTAAAAGAGGGCCGTCCAAGGGTGGCGGCCTCTTTTATGCTATACTTGATGAGATGGTACTTCTTGCCCGTGATTTGTCGAAGCAGATTGAAGATGAGT
>CANODN010000077.1 GCA_947564765.1 uncultured Roseburia sp.
CATGAACTTTCAAGGTTGTTTCTCTGTTCAATTATCAATGTCCTCTGCTGTCTTTTAATTTATAGTCCTCTTTTTCGTACTATTTGAGCGTTTCACGGAAGTCCTGCGCTATATATAGCGGGGAGAACAATGGCGTTCACAGAAACAGCTCCGTCTGCAGTAAGCATAGACGGGACAGATCCGTCAGGATTACAAGGCAGTATCAAAAATCGCCTCCAATCAAAAATATACTTTTGGTCAAGGGCGCAAAGCACCGCATGCTTGACCGGGTAGTTAAGTGTTTTTGGCAAAAAGCAGGTGATTTTTGAAAAATAAAATCTGAAAATCCCATGAAAAGGGAGTTTTGGACTGTGAGAAGTTATTAAACAGGAAGGGAGGAAAACAGCATTTACGCTTGCACAGGTGGCTCTGCAAGACAGAGCTCGGACAAAAAGGATATATAGCAGGAAGGAGAATTAAAATATGAAATGGAGAAAAGCAGCATCAGGTGTGTTGGCCTATGTACTTGCCTTTACTACAGCGGCTTCAGCAGTGCCTGCATCTACAGTTTCAGCGGCACAGAGCGGTGGGATAGCAGCTCTTACAGGCGAGACGCCGTCTGAGACAACAGAGATTGGAGTTCCGGAGTTTATCATTCCGGAGATCAAAGAAGGGGATCATTATTCACATATTGAAACCGGTATCAAAGAAGAGGAGAAAAAGCTTTTAACGGTCATCGACCGTGCAGAAAATCCGGCAGAGTTTACATTAGCAGGTGAAGCGGGCAGCGAAAAAGCAAAATTTCTGGATGGCAAATGGGGATTCAATCAGAAAATTGTAAGTACAGATGACAGATTTAATGTTACGGGTGATAAGGTCATGGTTATTTCGTTTGATCTGTATTTAAATACGCTGGATGTGGAATATAGCGGGAATAACTGTCCTACACTTATGGCAAAGGGAGATCAACAGTATTCTGTCGATGTTATGAATAAAGGAATCAGAACACATAGCAAAGTAGCATCCGGCTGGGAAAACAGGAACTCGGCTAACTGTTTTCCAGAAGCGAAGCGATGGTATCATGTAGATATTGTCTATGGAAAAAACGGTGTAGAACAGCATTTTATTGATGGTAAAGCAACGGGTGCATTAAAAACTGCTTCTGCTATCCAGGAGCAGGAGAACGCTCCTTTTACCATCGGTTTTAGATATGAGGGTGATAATGCTTCTGGTAATATCAAGGAAGATACCGTATTTTCAGAAGATAAGGGTTATTTGGCAGATGTTAAGTTTTATAATGGCAGTCTGCAGCCAGAGATCCAGAATGGAGTTGATTTAACGGGTTGGAATGAAGAGGAAGATAAAGGTTATGCCAGATTAAGCGATCTTTTGGACAGTGTAAAACCGGTATCTGACTTTTCTGTAGACCCGTATGTAGGCAGCGTTGCATGGAGTGATGCAGCAGGCCGGGTTATGACGGCAGCAGACCGATTCCAGTGCGGAACCGTTTATCAGGCAACAAAGACACTGACGGCAAGCGAAGGATATGTATTTCCGGAGAATGTTTCCAAGGAAGATATTGTGATGCATATACCGACTCCTGTTACATATAAAAAAATAACAGGGCTTACCGCAACTGCAGACAGCCAGGAAACCAATTCTGGTTCGGATTTGCCGGCTTATGGAGCAGTAGACGGTGATGAGGCAACGCACTGGCATTCGAATCATTCCGGCAATGCATCAGACAAAGTTCAGGGTACAGATTCAGATGGTGACAAGATCTGGGATCTTACAGGTAATAATACTTATACGATTACACTTAAGGAAGAAAAAGAGATTTCGAAGTTTGAATATGTAGCAAGGACTGCGAATGGAACTCAAAATGGCGATATCTATGAAGCTATTTTGCAGGTTAGTACAGATGGTACAAGTTTTACAGATATTGAAGGTGCATCATTTGGCTTTGCTACAGAAAACAAATTTGCAGTTAAATTTTCTGAGCCGATTCGGGCGAAAGCAATTCGTATTGTAGGGAAAAAAGCATATGGTATAAATGGCTGTTTTATGTCGGCGAAAGAATTTTATCTTTATAGTACGGAAATCGAAACCCAGACTATAGAGAAAATAACAGGGCTTACCGGAGAAGCGGACAGTTATGCGAATAGTGGCAATGATCGGCCGGCGTCCGGTGCATTAGATGATAATTTGAATACATTGTGGCATTCTTTTTATGCTAATAGTGGTGGAAATGGTGCTTTTGTTGAGGGAACAAAGGGAGATAATAGCATTTGGGATCTTACCGGCAATAACACCTTTACGATTACGCTTCCAACGGTAGAAAAAGTGCAGCGGTTTGAATATGTAGGAAGAGGCGGCAATAACGGTGATATTTACAAAGCGCATCTGGAATACAGTACGACGGCAGAAGGCGATAATTTTAGGCTAATCGAGGGCTCGGAGTTTGGTTATGAATCAAATGTTTTTACTGTTGATTTTACACCGGTTGCGGCAAAGAGAATTCGTATTGTAGGAGAAAAGGCATATAGCAACGGTGCAAAGGCATTTATGTCTGCAAAAGAGTTCCGGTTATTTAAAAGGGTGGCTCTGCCGACGGCGCCGACGGTTTCTTCCGCATCCGTTTCAAAAGACCGCAAGAAGTTGACCGTTACATTTGAATATCCTGGCATGGACTGTGATTTTGTTGTTAACAGTATGGCTTTTCGGAGCCCGGTAAATCTTGAAGTAGGTGATACATATCAAATGAATCCGTCAGAGGTGTTTGCGTCAGACGGCCAGAAGATAGAGAACCATCCGGCATTACATGCGGAATATTTTTATGAATGCAGCGATACTTCCACGATCACCGTTTCCTCGAACGGAATGGTAAGGGCAATTGCAGAAGGTCCGGCAACAGTCACTGTAACGGCAGAGGCCGGAGATACCAGATATACTTGTGAGGTTCAGATCAAGGTATACGATAAGGACACGATGCTTTTGCATCCGGAGCTTATTTATGTGAAACCGGAAGCAGGCAAATATCCGGAAGTGGCAGATGTACGGATGAATGTAACAAGAGACGATCCTTATATGGGCGTTATTACGGAAATGGTGGAAGGCGGTTCAACGCTGGAGCTGGATCGAGGCGATGTTGTAATTGAACGGCATGACGGCGTGGTAGGCTTTAACGGCATCTATAAAGCGACTGGGGTAGATAAGCAGTTTAATGCGGTAGGAACCGATCCTCTGGTGATTGCCTTTAAATTATATTTAAAACGTCTGCCTCGTGATCAAAGAGAGCATACGATTTTATCAAAGGGAAACCAATACAATCTCTCCTACATGAATCCGACAGATACGACGGACGATGTAATTCTGCGTCTGCAGGTTGGAAACGGCTGGACGAAATGGCAGCGTACAATTAAAAATACGGATATTCAAAAATGGCTTGACATTATGATCGTTGCGGACGGCAAAAATACAGCAGACAGCATAAAACTGTATGTAGGCGGAGTACCGGTTGAAAAGACAAGCGGTGACGGTACATCGATTGGAGCGACCGATCCGTCATCCGATGAACTGCGTCCCTTTACGCTCTGTGATAAGCCGGGAGAAACAAGCCCGATGGATTTTGGCGCCGATCTCGGATTGATTTCAGGGTTAAAGGTATATGATGTAAAACATGATGCACCGAGTCTGGTGGAT
Source organism: uncultured Roseburia sp. (assembly GCA_947564765.1). Classification (GTDB taxonomy): domain Bacteria; phylum Bacillota; class Clostridia; order Lachnospirales; family Lachnospiraceae; genus Roseburia_B. The sequence continues at coordinate 3,682 of CANODN010000077.1, forward strand.
GCGATCAATATCCAGACGCTTGGTGCAGAGAATGCCGCTGCGGCAATAAAGACTATGCTGGATAATGTAACACCTTCTTCCTATATGACTGCAACGCCGTACAGCATTAAGACTTCCTGGTATGCAGGCACAGGGGATGATAAAACGGCCCTTGACGGCAAGACGGCATTTCAGACTTCTGATCTTGTAAATAAGGGATATACGGCAGTGACAGTGCTGAAAGCCAATAAGAAAGCCGATGGAAGCTATTACGAGTTTGATAAGGCAGAAGAAGCGCATATCAATGAGCAGCTGCTTCATATTTTCACAAAAGATGATACGGAAAATGAATGTAAAGATACGATGATTCTGCGGAAAGCAACCGTATCGGATGACCAGACGGAAATGACCGTGGAGATTTCATTCCTGCCTACAGGTATTCCGGCTCCGAAGCTTACCTTTACGGCTCCGCGTGTAGGCCTGGTGCCCAGAGATTATCCGATTCTTGGAGACAGCAGCAGTACGAGGAGATATGACTTTAGCGAAGACGGTACAAAATGGTATTCGGTAACGGGTGACGGAACAAAGACGGCTCTTAATGAAGGAACAGGATTTGCGGAAATCACTGCAGATAATAAATATCAGGTAGAAACCGTACTGGTTGCAAAGGATAATTACCGTTTTGATACAGGCAGCGAATATAAAGCAGAAGTAGAAAAAGCAGTAAAACTGCAGCGAAGCGGAAATGTAGAAGCAAAAGTGACGGCAGAGGCTCTGGAGGATGGCGCGAAGTTAAAGATTACGGTGCTCTATGAAAAGCCGATTTATACGGTTACATTTGATTTAAACGGACTGGCAGAAGAACCCTTCCGTCAGGCGGTTTCGACGGGCAGAACAGCCGTTGAACCGGAGGTGCCGGTAAGAGAAGGCTACAGGTTTGATCAGTGGTGCTCCGATTCAAGTACGCATGCGGAATTCGATTTTGCTACAACGATCACAGAAAGCATCACATTACATGCGCATTGGACGAAAATCTATAAGGTGCAATATGTGACAAATCGCAGTGATATAACATTGGAGCCTGCGATGTATGAAGCAGATGTAAAAACAGCGGAACCGCAGATAGAACGGCCGGATGGCGATGAAAGTAAAGTCAACTTTGACGGCTGGTATACAGAGGAGTCACTGCGCGATGAGACGAAATATACGTTTGGAGAAACTTTGAATAACGATATTACCCTGTATGCAAAATGGACGGCAGAGGTAACATATAATGAAAATTATGATGGCGCACAGGTGCATGAGGCGATCACGACAGTGATTAACAGTCCGTTGTCAGGATTGAGTGAACTGAAGAGACCAGGCTATCGGTTTGCCGGCTGGTATACGGATGCAGCATGCAGTGACGGAAAGGAAGCCGATTTGCAAAGAGGCGTAACCTCCCATACGACATTATACGCGAAATGGGTACAGCAGGTTACGGTAAGCTTTGAACCCGGCGAGGAGGCAAGTGAGGATACGCAGATTGAGGAACAGGTGATTGATAAGGGCAGCAGAGCAAGAAAACCGTCAGACCCGAAGCCAAAAGAGTCAACAAAGATTTTTGTCAGCTGGTTTGAAAAGGATGCAGAGGGAAATTATAAGAAAGATCCGTATAATTTCGATGCTGCAGTGGAAAACGACCTTACATTGTATGCGCAATGGGCAGACAACAATGATCTGTGGACAGTAACGTTTAAGATTGACAATGAAGTGAAAGCGGTGCAGTATGTACTTAAAAACGGCACAGAAGGCGCAAAGACAACACCGCCGGAAATTCCTGCGGAGCCGTATAAAACATTAAACGGCTGGTATACGGATGAAGCGTGTACAGAGAAATTTGATTTTACAGTAGAAAATATAACGGCGGACACTACGCTGTATGCGAAATGGGATGCAGTTAATGTGAATATTTCATTTGCAGTAAACGGCGGTGATACGGTAGCTTCAATAAAAGTTCCGGCAAACACGGCATTGAAAGAATCAGAGCTGCCGGCTCCGGTACGGACGGGATATGTATTTGCCGGCTGGTTTATGGATCAGGAGCTTAAGACATCCTGTGAAGGAAAGGTTGTTACAAGCGATACCAGGCTGTATGCAAAATGGAATTTAAAACAGCTGGAGGGAGTGACCGTTACAAGTCAGAAAAATATTACGCTGGCGGTAAACGGAACGTCAGATGTGGCATATGATCTTTCTCCAAGAGATGTAAGAGGTGTGAAAGTTTCCTTTACGTCAGGGAAAGAGTCCGTTGCAACTGTGTCAGATGAGGGAAGAATTACGGCGAAAGCACTGGGAGAGACAGTCATTACCGTATCGGCAGTTCAGGGCGATATTACCAAACAGGATACAATAAACGTAAAGGTTGTCAAATTCCCGACAAACATAGCAGGCAATGCAACAGCTACGACAAATAATACAGAAAATAATCAGCATGTTGCTGCAAATATCAACGATGGACGCTCAAATACAAAATGGGCAAGTGATGTATGGGGCGGCAACGATGGCGGTCTTGCATCAGATGGACACGATGAAGGCGCGAAGCGTTACAGAGACTGGTCGCTTGAGGAACATTCGGGACATCATTCTGTATGGGTAACATATGAGTGGCCGGAGGAGATTACGTTCCAGAAGACAGTGCTGAACTGGGAGCGCAGAAATACAGGTAAATATACGCTGGCAGTATCGTCTGATGGTGAGAACTGGAAAACGATTTATGCAAAAGATCTTGCAAAGGCAAATATCAGGCAGGAAGATGCTGCAGCAGAGACAATTGTTTTGAATAAACCGGTAACGGCAAAATATCTGCGCGTTGACATTACAAAGATATATGCAAAATCCGGCGCTTGGGAAAGCGAAGGCGGAAATGGATGGTCCGGATGCGGTATCTATGAATGGGACGTTTTTGATATTGCAGAAGAAGGCTGCCCGGTATTTACAAATCCAGAGGAAGTCGGTACGGAAGTATCAGCTGTAGCAGGGACAGCTTTCGAGTATATTCCGGCTGCAGGCGATGCTGCAATTTCTGTAACGACAGATATGACCGGTATGAACGGAGCGAAGCTTGAGAATGGCAAGTTCAGCTGGACGCCGCAATTACAGGATGTTGGGACATATTATGTGACATTTAAGGCAGAAAAAGACAACAAAGCATCCTACCAGACCATTACACTAAAGGTAGAAGAAGATTTGGATCCGGGTGAAGATGACAAAGAAGAGCAGAAGCAAGCCAGGTTAACGGCATTGGCAAATGCAGAAAAGATCGATATGGATACAGGAGCATCTATTTATACGGAAGAAACCTGGGGGCCATTCAAGACGGCGTATGATGAATTGAAGAATTTGACGGATGCAGCGATAGATGCAATGTCTGCGAAAGAGCTGAAAGAAAAGGTAGACGCACTGACAAAGGCGCAGGGGTTATTAACAAAGACTACAGCGTCGGAGAAAGATGAGGCAGTGGAAGCCGCGAATGAGGCTCTGAAAGAGGCAGAGAAAATTAATTTTGCCACAGAGAAGTCAAAATATACGGAGAAATCCTGGCAGGCATTTATTGACGCATACAATGCATTAAACAACCTGACTCCGGAGGAGATCATGAATATGTCGGCGCAGGATTTACAGAAGCTGACAATAGCTCTGATAAATGCACAAAAGGCGCTTGTAGTGGCAGATGTTGAAGTTTCAGCATTGAATATGTCGGCAAAGAAATATCAGTTTGCCAAGAATAAGAAGATCAATATGGCGCAGGAGCTGAGTGTGCTTCCGGAAAATGCAGCAAACAAGAACGTTACATGGTCTTCTTCCAATACGAGAGTTGCTACCATTGATCCGGCAACCGGTCAGTTAAAAACGAAGAAGAAAGTAGGCAAGACAAAGATTACGGCAACGTCTTCTAACGGAAAGCAAGTTACAGTAACCGTTCAGGTTATGAAAGGCGCTGTACGCAAAGTACAGGCAAAAGGTAAGAAGAAATTGACTGTAAAAGCCGGCAAGACGGTTACATTAAAAACAACAATTACAACAAAAGGCGGAAAAGCAAATAAGAAACTGAAATGGAGCAGCAGCGATCCATCCGTTGCGACAGTTGGCAAAGGAAAGGGAGCTGCCATGAAGGTGAAGATTGCAAAGACCGCTAAGCAGAAAACGGTAAAGATTACAGCAATTTCTACAGATGGTACGAACAAGAAAGCAGTCTTTACGATTAAGGTCAAATAAAATAAGAGGAATGTTTATTTCAGACAGAAGAACCGACGGCAGAAGCTGCGGTTCTTCTGTTGTTATTGAAAAAAAGGAACGGTTATACATCCGAAAGCAAATGTAACGGCTCGGTCCTCAAGTTCAAAATGTTATAAAAAATATAAAAAATGCTTGCAATTTCAAATTCTTTCCTGTATACTACAGGGTGCTGTGGCATGATAGCGATGAAGCGTGAGGTTGCTGCCGAAAAGGCAGGTTTTCCGTGGAGCGAATGTCAAGTTAGGAAACTGGCGACAAGTCACT